>CAYHXK010000396.1:0-2607 GCA_964360125.1 uncultured Sterolibacterium sp. | reverse complement strand
CGCCATGTCACCGGCAAGCCGATCAAGTTCGCCGGTGGCGGCGAAAAGCTGACCGGCCTCGAGGTATTCCATCCCGAGCGCATGGCCTCGCGCATCCTCGGCATGGGCGACATCCTCGGCCTGGTCGAGAACGCGCAGCGCGGCGTCGACCAGGACAAGGCGCAGGCGTTCGCGCAGAAGATGAAGACGGGCAAGGGTTTCGACCTGAACGACTTCAAGGAACAGATCGGCCAGATGCGCAAGATGGGCGGCATATCCTCCATGCTGGAGAAGCTGCCGGCACAGTTCGCCCAGGCCGCGCAGCAGGCCGGCGGCGCGGTCGAGGACAAGAGTATTCGCCGCATCGAAGGCATCATCGATTCGATGACGCCGCAGGAACGCAGCAAGCCGGAGATCCTCAAGGCCAGCCGCAAACGCCGCATCGCCGCCGGCGCAGGGGTGCCGGTGCAGGAAGTCAACCGCCTGCTGAGCCAGTTCGAGCAGACGCAGAAGGTCATGAAACAGTTCGCCAAGGGCGGCATGGCGAAGATGATGCGCGGCATGAAGGGCATGCTGCCGGGGATGCGGTAAGGGTTGCAATTGGCGGCATGGCAGCAACATGCATATTCTAAAGTCGCTCCTTAGAATATGCACCATGCGGAACTCGCCAAGAACATCGCCGAAACCCTGGCCGGGCGCATCGGGCTGGCCGAATTGGCGCCGCTTTCGCTCGCCGAGGCTTACCGGTTGCCTGCCGCGCCACTCCGACCGGTCGGGCCGGTTTTGACGATGACTTCCGCGATATTACAACCACAGCCGCTCGAAAGACTTTCCGTCACGAGTCCGATACGCCGAAAAGTCCCGCACATCCACGGTCACGATCTTGTCGATACCATGAATTCCCGCCAGCGTTACCAGCGCCGCGTCGGTGAAGTCGGGCGAAAGATCGCGGTACTTCTTCAGCGTGGCGCGAATTGCCGCCAAGTCGCCGAGACCGATTTCGTGGAACAGGATGGGCCCTTCTTCCAGCCACTCCAACATGGCCGTCTTGCCGGGGTTGTCGAGGAAGAAGCTGGCTTCGGAAATCACCGGCCAGATCGTGTGAAACTCGATGTTTCCCGCATCCCTGAGAAAATCCACCGCCGCAGCATGGTAGCGGTCATCCCCGGCAAACAGGGCGACGAGAAAGCCCGTATCAACCCACGCGGCCGTGTTTGTCACGCAGCTTCTCCCATACGGCGCGTTTAATCGGATCGGTCGGCGCAACACCCAGCGAACCGGCCCCGAACAACTTCTTGCCGAGGTCATAAGGCGTCTTCCCACCCCGCGCCAGACGCTGGCATAAGTCGCGCACACCTTCGCGCACCAGCTCGCTTTTACTGCGCGCGGTCTGCCGGCTGGCGGCTTCCAGCAGCGCTTCTTCCTTGGGCGTCAAACGAACGGACAATGGCATGTTGGGCTCCTTGTAGGACGGTAGTACATAGCATAGCCGAGTCGGAGGCATGAATCAATCGGCAGTCAGGGATTGTGGATTACCCACAGGAGATCAACCATGGCGCGGGAAAGTCTTCCCTCAATTCACCTCGGCGCAATCCTGCTGGAAGGATTCCTGACTCCCATGGGTATCGGTCAATACCGGCTGCCCAAGGAAATCGGCGCACCGCAACGGCGCATCGGCGAGATTGTCGCCGGCAATGCTGGCGGAAACCGGGTTGGGCTAGAAGAATAGCCGAGCTTAACCCCGATGTTTCCCCACGAAAAACTCAGGCGCTGACTTCCCGGTAGGTGGCGACCGCAACTGGACGGGCGACCGTCATCGACTTGCGTAACGCCTTGATTCGTTCGATCTCGGGGAGCGTCGTCGCGGAGAAATAGGATTCGCCGCAATGAGGGCACGACCACAAGGGAATATTTTCGACCACCAGCAAGGATGCACCCCGACCGAAACTCCGCGTCACCTGCCGCAACTGCACGCCGGGCTTGCCGCAGCAGGCGCAGAGTGCGTCAGACAAGGTAGGCCGTGATGACGACAAGTCGACCGGTCGGGCCGGTTTTGACGACGACTTCGCCGGTAAGGATGATATTTTCGAGATCGAGGATCGTAAGCTTGTCATCTTCGAGCGCCTCTGCGGCATGAATGGAAACGAAGTAATTCAGTGTGCGAACGAACTCGCGGAAACGGCTGATCGACGTGCGCGGCATAAGTCCATTATGCGCGGCGGACGCCGCAATGCCAGAACAGGTGAACGGCTCGCGCGGCAGAGCAAGGTGGACGTGGCGTCGGGGATTTGCGTGACCCCTTATTTCAATTTACTTGGGACTCACTATGGCAACTGTGCACGAAGTATCGCGTTGCCGGTCATAATGATGAGCGAATTGCTCGCAGCATCGTAAGCGATCTCGCGTGGATCGAATATCTTTCCCGGGCCAGGGCCGATTTGCGTTTCATCGATCCAGGGGGTACCGGCTATCGTATCCACGTTACCGTTGTAGATCCTTCGAATCACACTGTCGCTCTGCTGCACCACGTAGATTGCGCCGTTCGAGTCGACAGCAAGTCCTTTGATTCCCGAGAAGAGTGCTTCCGCAGTCGTTCCATCTTTGAGATCGCCCTTAGACTCAGAACCT
>CAYHXK010000395.1:0-2613 GCA_964360125.1 uncultured Sterolibacterium sp. | reverse complement strand
AGGTTTTGGGCTGGTCGGCCAAGTAGTTGTGGATGAACAGGAGATTGCTGCGCGCCATCACGAAATCAGGTTTGATTTCCAGTACCCGATGGTAGCTCGTCGCAGCATCGTCAAGTTGCCCGAGACCTTGCAGGGTAACGCCCAGGTTGTAGTGAACCTCGGCGAAGTCAGGCCTGATCTCGAGAGCCCTGCGAAGGCTCATTGCCGAGTCATCAAGTTGCCCAAGACCTTGCAGGATAACGCCCAAATTACTGTGCGCCTCGGTGTAATCGGGCTTGATCTCGAGTGCCCGATGAAAGCTCGTTACAGCCTCGTCGAACTGGCCAAGGCTTTGCAGGGTAATCCCCAGATTGTTGAGAACCTCGGCATTTTCTGGTTTTACTTCCAGTGCACGGCGGTAACTCGTCACAGCGGAATTGAATTTACCGAGACTTTGTTGAGTTGTTCCCAAGTTGCAGTGTGCCTCGATGAAATCCGGATTTATTTCCAGCGCACGTAGGTAACATGCCTCGGCATCTTCGAATTTCCCTAGATTTTGCAGGACAGTTCCCAGATTGTTGTGTGCCTCGGCGTATTCAGGAATGATCTCGAGCGCCCTGCGGAAGCTTGCCATCGCTCTGTCAAACTGACCGCTGCCTTTCAAGAAAGTGCCGAGATTGTTGTGTGCTTCGGCATCTTCGGGCAATAGTTCGGTGGTCCTCTGTAAAGCTGCCGTGGCATCTTTGCCTTGCAAGTAAAGGGATAATCCCAATGCTTTCCAGGCTATACCGGAATCCGGATACTTCTGTATCAGAAAACTCGCCAAACTTTCCAGTTCAGCATGACGTCCTGAATTGAACAGACCGACAAGCTGATCGGTTTCAGATTCAGTCGGCATTTCATTTGGCGCTGGATTGTTCAGTACGGCAGCCTCGGCCTTTTGTAGAAGGGCTTGAGCTGTCGGAGTATTGAGTCCGTGCTGCATGGCGGTCTCGATGACGTTCAGTGCATCCTTGGCTTGTCCGATCGCCAGTAACGCTTCTGAATACGATAACGAGTATTGCCCTTGGGCTGGATTGAGTGCCAGTGCTGTTTTCAGATAGGGCAATCCGGATCTGTGTTGTCCTACTTGGCACGCCAATATTCCAAGGTTGTGGTTTGCGTCCGGGTGGCTCGGCTGGACTTGCAGGATCGCGCGGTACAGGCGTTCGGCGTCTTGCAACTCACCTGCCTGATGGAAAACAATTCCCTGCTGCAATGCCTGCTCTACAGTCATTGAAGCAGGTTGCAGTGGTGACTTAGAGTCGCCTTTGATTGGTTTCATCTCAAGTTAAGTTACCTCCGGCAGAGCCGGGGGTTTGCAAAATGTAATTACAAGAACATGAGCTAGTCGATCACATGCGACACCAGCCCGTCGGCCAGCTTCGGCTCGAACCAGGTGGTCTTCGGCGGCAACACTTCGCCGGCATCGGCGACCGCCATCAGGTCTTCCATCCGCGTCGGATAGAGGGCGAAGGCCACCGCCATCTCGCCGCACTCCACGCGTTTCTCCAGTTCGTCCAGGCCGCGCATGCCGCCGACGAAGTCGATGCGCTTGTCGCGGCGCAAATCGTGGATGCCGAGCAGCGGGCCGAGGAGAAATTCGGTGAGCAGGCTGACATCCAGCCGCGCCACCGGATCTGCGTTGGGGATCAGGCTAGGGTCGATGACCAGGCTCAGCCAGCGGCCGCCCAGATACATGCCGAATTCGCCCGGCCGGGCAGGCTTGACCTGAGCGGCGCTCGGCGTCACGGTGAAATTCTGCGCAAGGCGGGCGAGGAAGGCGTCCTCGCTCAAGCCGTTCAGATCCTTCACCACCCGGTTGTAATCCAGGATGCGCATCTGGTGGTGCGGGAAAATCACGCTGAGGAAATAGCCGGATTCACCCGCGCCCTGCCGGGACGCGGCGACGCGCGAAGCCGCGGCCGAGCGGTGGTGGCCGTCGGCGATATAAAGCGCCGGCATTGCGTCGAAAGCGGCGGATAAGTCCGCGATGAGTGGGGCGTCCCGAATCACCCAGAGCGTGTGGCGGATGCCTTCTTCGGCAGTGACATCCGCATCGGGCGTGCCGCTGGCTGCCTGCAGCAACAGTGCGTCGACGGCGGCGGCAGGCGGGTAGGCGAGCAGCACCGGACCGGTCTGGGCGTTGAGCGCCTCGATTTGCCGGACCCGGTCGTCTTCCTTGTCGGGCCGGGTGAGTTCGTGCCGGCGGATGCGGTTGGCATCGTAGGCGGCCACCGAGGCGGCCGCCACCAGGCCGGTCTGGACATGCTTGCCCATGGTCAGGCGGTAGGCGTAATAGCAGGGCGTTGCGTCGCGTTGCAGGATGCCGGCGGCCAGCATCCTGGCAAGGTTTTCCGCTGCCATGGCATAGACCTGCGGTGCAAACGGATCGGCGCCCGGCGGCAGGTCGATCTCCGGTTTCGAGATGTGCAAAAAGCTCCACGGCTTGCCAGCGGCGCGCGTGCGCGCCTCGTCCGAAGAGAGCACGTCGTAAGGCGGGGCGGCGACGGCGGAGGCCTGGCCGGGCGCCGGACGCAGGCCGGCAAAAGGTTTGATGATGGGCACGGTGGGTTCCAAAGATTTATCCCGGTT
>CAYHXK010000394.1:629-2645 GCA_964360125.1 uncultured Sterolibacterium sp. | reverse complement strand
GGCGAATGTGGCGGTTTCGGAATTTTGATTCCTGACTTTCGCAAGAGGCTCGAAAGTGAGATCTTTATCCGCAAGCAGGGTGATACCGTCTTGTTGATCCCCAAGAAAGCGGCGCGCAGAAAGGGCGCTGGCGCAAAGCCAATCTCACCCTGCTTGAGCAATTCCTGCTCGACTTCCTCGTTGCGCCTTGCGTCGAAAAAGCCGCCCACGTCGAGCGCTTGACCAGCACGGCTTGTGCCGCCAAGCCTGGTTCGCCAGCTGCCCGAAGAACCACGACTGGCGCGGTTCTTCGGGTAATCTGCTGAGGCGCCGGACCCTACAGTACGTAGTACTGCGTGTCCAACGGGGTGAGCAGTTGGCCGGTGAGCGTCGCCAGGGTTATGTAGGCATCGCCGCCGCCGTTGGCGTCGACCTGCACCAGTGTGTTGTTCCCCGACTGCAGGAACTGCAGGAATCCGCCGCTGAAGGCCGTGCTGTCGTGCGGTGCGCCGACTGAGGTCAGGAGGTCGTGCAGGTTGAGGACATCGCCGCCCGTGCCCTCGGTGAAGTTGTTAATGACCTTGTTCGACACCACGACGACTTCATCGAGCGCCGGGCCCTGGGCGTTAATCGGAAATCCGCCAGTCGCGTCCGTGGGATATATGCTCTTGAACTCCAGCGTGGTTGATGAACCGGTGGCCGTGAAGCTTAATATCTGCTGAGACCACTTCATGTTCGTGCCCGAGTTGGCCAAGTTGTACGTTTAGTCCTGCGTGGTACCAGCCGCAGACGCCTGGAGAGTCGCGTAAGTCGAATTCCCCGGATTCTTGGAGAGCGAGAATCCAACCGTATACTGCACGCCGGCTATCGTCGCGAACGTTTGCTGCACCCCCCACGGATGGAAGCCATTCATGTCCAGGCTGTAGGTGCCGTCTGCCGTCTGCCACCCGGAGGAGGCGACTCGATCGATGTCGCTGCCGGTGACGGTCCACCCGGTTATTGCGGTGGACCCTCCGTTTGTGTCCCCGGACCCCATCTGTTCAAACGAGCCATTGACGATGAGGTTCGACAGCACATACGTGTCGTTGACCGGTGTCACGTTAACGCTGACCGTCGCCGTACTGGTGGCGCCGGCCGCGTCCTGCATCGTGTAGCTGAAGCTGTCGGCGCCGTTGTAGTTCGGGCTTGGCGTATAGACCACGTTGCCGCCCGATAGCGCCAGCGCGCCATGCTGCGCGCCCGTTGCGGAAACCAGCGCCTTGGTGTCGCCCGCATCGACGTCGGTGTCGTTGCCCAGCACCGCAATCGTGACGGCCGTATCCTCGGCGGTCGAGGCGGTGTCGTTTGCCGCCACCGGCGCGTCATTGGTGCCGGTGACGGTCACGCTCACGGTGCGCGGCACGCTGCCGCCCTGCCCGTCCAGCACATTGAAGCCGAAAGTCTCGACCTTGGTCTGGCCTGCGGCCAGGTACTCCACCGCTGCAGCCGCCACGCTGTAGTTCCAGCTCACCACGCCGCCCAGGCCGCTGCCCGTGGTATCGCTACTCACGCTCGCCGTCAGCGTGCCTAACGTCCCAGAAGATGGCGCGATGGCGCTGAGGCTGTGTATGTCGGTGAGGTCTACATCGGTGAACCCGATGGCGCCGCTGTCGGTAAGATTGCCAACCGCTGCGATGGCCTCCGTAACCGCTCCGCTGACATCCGCCGCCGCCACCACCGGCACGTCGTTGCTGCCGGTGATGGTGACATCGATCTGCTTGGTGATCAGTCCGCCATGCTGGTCGTTCAGCGTGACGGTAAAGCTTTCGATCTTGGCCTGGCCCGCCGCGAGGTACTCCACCGCGGAATTCGCCACCGTGTAGGTCCAAGTCAGCTGGCCGCCGGTGCCGCTCCCGGTAGTATCGCTATTCTTCACTGCTGACAGCGAACCCAGAACGCTACCTATCGGAGTACCGGTCGCCGACACAAGATGCGCGTCGGTCAGATCGACATCGCTGAAGCTGAGGGTGCCGCTGTCGGTGAGTTGGGCGACACCGC
>CAYHXK010000394.1:0-619 GCA_964360125.1 uncultured Sterolibacterium sp. | reverse complement strand
GCCCCCCGACGCTCCAACCAGACCAAAGGATCCTGTCGAGTTTCGCACCGAAAATTCCAGCGATGCCTCGCCACCATACTCGAAGAAGAACATTTCGATGCTGTGATTGCCCGGCGACAGCGCAATGCTGCCGTTAAATGGCTGCTCCGGGTGGTAGCCGGTGTCGCTGATTACCAGCGTATTGTCGATCCGCAGGAACACACCGTCATCGTTGTAGGTGCGGAAGGTATAGGTATCGGCGGTCGCCACCGAGAAATCGGCGGTGATGCGGGCAAAGAACACGTTGTTGATGCCACCCGTGCCGGTAACATTTTGCGCCTCGGCAGCCGGCCAGCGCGAACTGCCCGGCAGCTCGCCGGAGAATCCGCCCGGATCGTCGGTATAGTCGATGACGTTCGTCTGGACGGTGTAATTGGCTGCATGGGTCGCCGCATAGTTGCTCAGCGTGGCAAGATTGTTGCTCTGGAAGCCCAAATACTGCTGGACGGTGAAGACCAGCGGACTTGGCGCAGCGGCGGCGCCGGGTACGGCCGTGACGGCGCCGACGAGGTCCTCTGAGGTAATCACCGGCGCGTCATTGGTGCCGGTGACGGTCACGCTCACGGTGCGCGGCACGCTG
>CAYHXK010000393.1:0-2652 GCA_964360125.1 uncultured Sterolibacterium sp. | reverse complement strand
TTTAGTAATAACAAACTGAGTTTATTCTGTTTTTCTGTAAAAGACCTTAACATACCCATGGGTGCTGTGCAAGTTCAGCCGATCTGGCAAACCAGCCCCTTCAGATATTCCCCCTCGGGGAAATCCAGCAGCACCGGATGGTCGGCGGAGGCGGTGAGCCGCCGCACGATGCGCTCCTCGACCTGGGCATCGAGCGCGGCGCCGGCGACGATCTTCTGGAACAGTTCGATGCCGATGCCGCCGGAACAGGAGTAAGTCATCAACAGCCCGCCCGGCGCGAGCAGCTTGAAGGCGTTGAGGTTGATGTCCTTGTAGGCGCGCGCGGCCTTTTCGGCGTGGGCCGGCGAAGGCGCAAATTTGGGCGGGTCGAGCACGATTAGATCGTAGCGTTCGCCAGCCGCACGCAGCGCGCGGAGTTCCTCGAACACGTCGGCTTCGCGCCATTCGGCACGCTCCGCAGCAAGCTGCGGATTGAGGGCGAGGTTGCGCCGCGCCGCTTCCAGCGCCGGGCCGGAACTATCGAGCGACAGCGCCCGCGTTGCGCCGCCTGCCAGCGCCTGCAGCGAGAAGCCGCCGCTGTAGCAGAAACAGTTGAGCACGCGCCGGCCCGCTGCAAGCTGGCGCGTCAGCAAACGATTCTCGCGCTGGTCGAGATAGAAGCCGGTCTTGTGTCCGGCCACCACATCCACTTCCATGCTAACGCCATGCTCCTCGATGACGATGCCCTGTTCCGGCGCTGCGCCATGCAGCCAGCCGCAGCGCGGCTCCAGTCCTTCAAGCGTGCGCAAGTCGGCGTCCGAGCGCTCGTAAATCCGCGCGCAGCCGGTCATCTTCAACAGCGCGGCGGTGATCGCCGCGCGCCATTTCTCCGCGCCGGCGCTGGTAAAGGCCAGCACCAGGGACTCGCCGTAGCGGTCGCAGATCACCCCCGGCAGGCCGTCCGTCTCGGCATGGATCAGGCGCAGGCCCTGCTGCCCGGCGAGTTCCGGCATCACGGCGCGGCGCGCCAGCGCGGCGGCGACACGGCGCTTGATGAATGCATCGTCGATGCTTTCGGCCGGATCGAAACTCCACATGCGAGCGCGGATGCGCGAGTACGGGCTCCAGGCGGCACGGCCCAGAGGACGGCCGTCGGCGGCCAGCACCTCGACCGTGTCGCCGCTTTTGGCGTGGCCGGCCAGGCGCTCCACCGCGCCCTCGAATATCCACGGATGGCGGCGCAGCAGCGAGCGTTCGCGGCCGGGATTGAGTATCAGTTGGGTCATGGTTGCTGCAAGCTCCTATGCATACTCAGCGTACTTTGATCTCGGTCCACATCCGCGCCAGGGCGCGGCGCAAAACCGATTGGTCAAGGGCGCTTCACCCGAACCTTGTTTTCCGTCAGCACCACAAAGCAACTTTGCCAACCGGCCATGTCACCAACAATTTTGCTCACCGCAGCGGCAAGCGCCTGCGCGCCGGGTTCGCGCAGACGCAGCAGCAACAGCCCGGCGTGAGTGCCGGGCGCGAAGCGGCGCACATCGGAGAAATCCAGGTCTTGCGTGATCAGGAAACGGCCCTCCTTGCACGCCGCCTGCCAAATGTCGGCATCCGGCCGGCCGGAAAGGTTTTCATCGGGGACAGTATGCACGTCGTGCCCGTGTGCGGAAAGAATCCCCGCCAGCCGCGCCGGGAGGTTTTCGTCGAGCTTGATTTTCATGCCAGTGCAGGCGTGGCGGGCAGCGGCAGGTCTTCCTCGGCGGAGACGGCGGCAAACGCGATCACGGCGCGCAGGGCATCCCGATTGAGGGTGGGGAAGTCGGCAAGTATCGCCTCGTCGCTCATGCCCTCGGCGAGGCTGGCGAGTATGGTCCGCACCGTGACGCGCGTGCCGGTGACGACCGGATCGCCGCCGCATATGGCGGGGTCTCGGGTGATGTAGGGCTTGAAGTTCATGGTCATGGCGGAGTTCTCCTTAGGCGAAGCGAACAATACCATTTGCACGCAAATTATTGACGCGAAATCTCATGCCTACGCCTTCAGCACATCCGGCGCGAGGCGGCTGGCGGCGAAGATCAGCGTCAGGGTCAGCGCCATCAGCAGCGTGGACACGGCATTGACCTCGGGCGTGACGGCCACCTTGATCATCGAGTAAATCTGCGGAGGCGGGGTGGTGACGCCGACGCCGGCCTCGATGGCGAGCGTCACGTCCTTCACCGCTTCGAGGGTGCCGAAACGGCGGGTGATGTTGCGGATTTCCAGCAGGGCCATTGCGTGCCTCTTGGTTGGAAAGCTCCAGCGTTCAGACCAGCAGCAGTATCACTCCGCCCGCCAGCGCCGCCAGCAACAGCCCGATGCCGGTCAACCAACGGCTCTGGCGGGTTTGCTCGGCCTGGATCAGGGCGAGCTGCGCACGCAGCGCGGCGCCATCGTCGCGCGCCAGTGCCTGGTGCGCCAACCGCGGCAGGGCCGGCAACAAGCTCGCCCACTGCGGCGCTTCGCGCTTGAGGTTTTTGATCAATCCACGCCAGCCCAGCTGCTCGCTCATCCAGCGTTCCAGGAACGGCTTGGCGGTCTGCCACAGGTCGAGATCGGGATCGAGCTGGCGCCCCAGGCCCTCGATGTTGAGCAGGGTCTTTTGCAGCAGCACCAGTTGCGGCTGGACTTCCACGT
>CAYHXK010000392.1:0-2658 GCA_964360125.1 uncultured Sterolibacterium sp. | reverse complement strand
AAAAAAGGTTCCAGGTTCAACTTGTTCCATTTGCCGATATTGAACAAGCCGGCAAAGAGGAAATCGAAGTGATGAACAGGTCATTGGGGAGCGTACCCAGAATACCCGGTAAATATGCAGGAAACTCGTTCCTGGGTTGCGTAAAAAAATCGGCGCTGGCGGGGTGGCGTTATTAGTGGGCGAGAAAGTCAGCGGGACGCAGCACGGTAACGCCGCCGATGGTCTGTCCGTATAGCGTCCCAAAGTGCCGACGGTCGCCGGTTAGCAGGTGTGTAGCCTTGGCGCGGATCGCGGAGAGGAGGATGGGCCAATCCTTTTCGGGCAGAATGATGCCGGTAGGCCGGTTCCCCGTGGTGACGTCTGGGACGAGGCGAATCCCCCCAAGACCAATTGCCCGAGGCGTTGTTGCTGCTCGGACGATGACAGGTTGCGTCGCGCTTCCTCGCAAGCGTAGCGTGAGCTCAACAACTCGCAGTTCTTCAGCACCCATAGCCGCCCCAGCCCGGCATCCGCTCGCCAGGCGGCGGAGAACAGCACGTTGGCGTCGAGAAAGGCGTGTTTCATGCACCAGGGGGTTGGTGGTCGATGCTGTCAGGGTCGATCCCCATTGCCCGCACAGCATCGCGTGCGGCGGCATAATCGGCGGCATCGACTGCGTTTTCGAGCAGGAAGGCAGCCTGCCGCTGCGGCGGATAGATCTCCACCGGCACGGCAACAGCGGGCCGGATGGTAAGACCGTCGGCCGTATCCTCAATCATGACCAGTTCGCCTTCATTGAGTCCTAGCCTGCGGCGCATGGTGGCCGGAATGACCAAGGTGCCGTTGCGGCCCATCTTGACCGTATCTAGCATGGTGTCGCTCCTGTAATTTACGACTTTCTGAATTTACGCTTTCGGAACTCGGATGGCAACGATCAAGATAGGCGGCAATGACAATATCTGCGAAGTTGCACTTCGAATTTTAACTCGCGCGAAGCGATACCGGACGCGGCGAGACCAACGCCTGAAGGAAATGAACGCCCAGCCTTTACCGGGGAATCAAACGGGTGCCGGGCAGTTTGCCGAGCTTGCGATCGAAGGTTGCGAGCTCGTGACCCGCGTTCGCGCTTTCCGCCAGGATCATGCAGTCGGCGAAATCGGCATGGCCGGCAAGATAATGCTGGAACGCCGCTTGAAACACATCCGGGCGCTGCAAATGGAAAGCCGGATGCCTGGCGATGGCGCCCAAGGCGTCTTGCAAGGCTGCCTTGCTCAGGCCATAGGTGCTTGCAAGCACCCAGACCGTCTCGATCTGCACGACTTGGGAAACGAATATCTCACCCGCTTCGCTCACCGCCTCCCTGGCCGCCCGGCATTGATCGGGCGCCGTCGGATCATCCACCAGTACGCGCACCAGCACGTTGGTATCAACCGCGAGCATGGCGGTTTCTACCGGCGGCGATGGCATCTTCGATTTGTTCGAGCGTCGCCCCCTTGCGCGTCTTGACGATGCCAAACACGGCCTCGATGGCGGTTTCCTGGCGCTGGAGAACGATCCTGCCGCCCTCATCGACAAAACCCACCCGGTCGCCCGGCTTGATGCCGAGCTTTTCGCGCAGCTCTACGGGAATCGTGACCTGCCCCTTGGTGGTGACGGATGAACTGAGCATGACGGCCTCCGGTAATACATAATTGAATGGTATTACTATAGCAAACGGTAATACCAAAATCAATGAGGCCAAGCGCCTGCTGAATCAATGCACTTCCCGCGTTTCGAGGAAACGCACTTCGGGAAAGCGTTCCTGGGTCAGCTTGAGGTTGACCTGGTTGGGCGCGAGGTAGACGTAGTCGCCGGCGCCGTATTCATGCTCCAACCGGTGTGCTGCCATTCCGACTTAAGGGAGGGTTGCATATATGTGGATTGCGTACAATAATCCACTGCGGCCCCAAAGAGGTGTCGATCCAAGATGCCCACGTCCCGCGAGCTGTGTAGGGTTCTATCCTGCTGGCATCCCATCTGTTGCCGTTGCAGCGTCTATAAGCAAAAAAACAGTTGGTCAATGATCATTGACCGGGAGGGAAAAGATGAAATTCCAACCAAGTACGTCGTTGTTCGCGCCTTCACACCCATTCCACCCATTCCACCCGTCCGACCTGTGCCACTGCGCCACCAATGCCGCGGCGCTATTTCTGAAAGGAGTTCTGCCCATGAAGCCGATCCTCATCACCCGCCCGCTGGCGCCTTTCGCGCTGGCGCTCGCCCTAGGCGTCACCCTCTCCTTGCCGATGCCGCCGGCGCAGGCCGCCCCCGGCCAGAACAGCGATGCCGACACCTCGACCCGGCCGCGCCAGGACACCAGCGCCGCGCTGGTCCAGCTCAACGGCGACGCGCTCGCAAGCTACGTCAAGACCAAGCCGGCCAAGGGCAAGAAAATCGATTTCAGCAGCAACGACGTCAAGGCCTACCGGGCCCAGCTCTCCGCACTCCGAAATGACTACAAGGCCTGGCTGCGTAGCAACGTGCCCGGCGCCAAGGTCACCGGCGAGTTCGACATCGCGCTGAACGCGGTGGCGGTGCAGCTCAACGGCGCGACGCTGGCGCAGATTTCCGCGACGTCGATGGTAAAAACCGCTCAGTACCAGGGCCTGTACTACCCGAACGCGAACGACCACGAACTGG
>CAYHXK010000391.1:0-2672 GCA_964360125.1 uncultured Sterolibacterium sp. | reverse complement strand
CATGAATTCTCCGGCGGGCAATGCCAGCGCATCGGCATCGCCCGGGCCTTGATCCTGGCGCCCAAGCTGATTATCTGCGACGAGCCGGTGTCGGCGCTGGATGTCTCGATCCAGGCCCAGATCATCAACCTGCTCAAGGATCTGCAGCGCAAGAAGGGACTGTCGCTGATTTTCATCGCGCACGATCTGGCGGTGGTGAAACACATCAGCGACCGCATCCTGGTGCTGTATCTGGGCCGCGAGATGGAGTTGTCGGAAAAACATGCGCTCTACGACCGTCCCAGCCATCCCTATACCGAGGCCTTGCTTTCGGCGATTCCGATTCCCGATCCCAGACTGGAGCGCGGCAAGTCCATCCAGCTGCTGCTGGGCGATTTGCCCTCGCCCATCGACCCACCCTCGGGCTGCGTGTTCCGCACCCGCTGCCCCAAGGCCCAGCCGCGCTGTGCCGACGAGGTGCCGGTGCTGCGCCGGTTGAACCCGGATTCCCAGAGTTCCTGTCTGCTGGTCTGAGATCGGCAGCAGCCATGATAGTCCCAATGACATACCCGCCATTGATCTGCCACGCATAGACAGCGTTTCCGAATAAACTCAAGACTCTTCCATGACACCCATGACGTCTTCCGGTCGCTGCTTGTGCGGCGCAGTTTGCTTCACCGCGCGGCTTCCCTCCAAGTGGGTGGCGCACTGCCACTGCACTCGTTGCCAAAGGGCGCATGGCGCGGCGTTCGTCACCTGGGCCGGCTTCGACAGCGACCGCGTCGAAATACTCGATCCAAACGCATCCCTGAGGTGGTTCCATGCACCCGGCGGCGGAGATCGGGCATTTTGCGCGACTTGCGGCAGCAGCCTGTTCTTCAAGTCCGAGCAATGGCCGGGCGAGCTGCATGTGGCGCGAGCGCTATTCATCGAGCCGATCGATCGCGCACCCCAAGTGCACGCGTATTACGACACCCATGTTGACTGGTTCAACATCGCCGATGACCTGCCCACCAAGCCTGACCCGGCTTCAGGAAGCCCATGAAGTTGGTTTAGAGCCTATCCGTGAATAATCCAGCCATTATGCGAATTGGAAAAACGCTTACTCTCCTGGCGTTCCTCGCCCTGTTAACGGGGGGAGAAGCCGCTCTGGCGGCCTGCGATTCCGGCCGAGTCAAGCTCCAGATGCTGGGGACTCGGGGTCCGGAATTGTTCGATGAAAATGCCTCGACCGGATACCTGATTTGGCTGGACGAGAAAGCCCGGGTCATCATCGACGCCGGGCCAGGGACAGTCCAGCGCTTCGAGAAAAGCGGGGCAAACTTCGATGACGTCGAACTCATGCTGTTTACCCATTTTCACGCCGATCATAGCGTGGATTTTCCCGCTTATATCATGGGCGCTTATTTCACCGAGCGCAGCAAGACCCTGGCGGTGATCGGCCCCAGCGGCAACGCGCTGCTGCCGTCCGCGGAGCAATTCGTGGAACGCATGCTGGGCGACAAGTCGGGGGTCTTCCCCCACCTCAGCGACTTCCTGGAGCCCGCCGCGGATAGCGCATTCAAGATCAAGGCGGTCTCCATCCAGTCCTCGGAGCAGAACCTCGACATCCGCAAGATCTACGCAACCGGCGACTTTACCGTCAGGGCGGTGCCCGTCCATCATGGGGCGTTTCCGGCCCTGGGTTACCGGGTCGAAACCGCAGGGTGCACCATCAGTTTTACCGGGGACATGAGCGGCCTCCTGGGCCGGATGCCCAGTCTGGCGCAGGATTCGGATATCCTGGTGGCGCACAACGCGATTCCGGAGGACGCCGAAGGCTTCGTCACACGCTTGCACATGAAGCCGAGCTACATCGGCGAGATGGCGGCCAAGGCCGGCGTGAGGCATCTGCTGTTATCCCATCTGATGCGCAGGACGATAGACCGCAAAGACGAAACGCTTCGGCGCATCCGGGATAAATATCCAGGCCGGGTGAGCTTCCCGAATGATCTTGATGTCATACGGCCCTGAATTGTTGCGGGGAAATTTGGAAATATTCAAGGAATTCGACCGCGTCTTTGCTAGTAGCCGCCAGGAGAAACCATGCAACTCATAGGAATGCTTGATTCGCCCTACGTTCGCCGCGTTGCCATATCGCTGCAATTGCTCGGCCTGCCCTTCGAGCACCGGTCCATTTCGGTTTTCAGGGCCTTCGACCGGTTCCGGCAGATCAATCCGGTGGTCAAGGCCCCCTCGCTCATCTGCGATGACGGCGAGGTACTGATGGACTCGACGCTGATCATGGAATACGCCGAAGGCCTGTCGGCTGCAGGGAAGTCGCTGCTTCCCACCGCTGCCGCCGAGCGCCAGCACACCCTCCGTCTGATCGGTCTGGCGCTCGCCGCCTGCGAGAAGAGCGTCCAGATCGTCTACGAGCGCAATTTGCGCCCGGTTGAAAAGCAGCATCAACCCTGGCTGTCCAGGGTCACTGAGCAACTGCTTGCCGCCTATGCCGCACTCGAGTCCGAGCTGCAGCGCCTGCCCCTTGCGGTCGCCAGCGAGAGCATCGATCAAGCCGGCGTCACGACCGCGGTCGCCTGGTATTTCACCCAAGCCATGCTGCCCGAGGTGGTGAGCGCAGCCAGCTACCCGGTACTGCGCGACTACTCCGCCCGCGCCGAGCGACTCCCCGAGTTCCTTGCGGCGCCCCA
>CAYHXK010000390.1:0-2677 GCA_964360125.1 uncultured Sterolibacterium sp. | reverse complement strand
GCGCGGCCGTCGTCATCCACCGTCACCAGCAGGGCGCAGGTATCCGGGCAATCGTGAGGGCAGGCGGCGCGGACGGTCTTGGGCATGGCGATATTTAATCAGGAGTGGCCAGGGAAAGGCAATGGATTATTCCGCCCGCAACGCATCCACCGCATTTAACCGCGCCGCGCGCCGGGCCGGCAGGACGCCGGCGAGCAGGCCGATGCAGACGGCAACAGCTTCCGCGAGGAAGACGAACAGGAGCGGTGTATGCACCGGCAATGCCGGCACCAGCAGGTGGATGAGCTGCGCCAGGCCGAAGCCGAGGATCAGGCCGAAGATTCCGCCGACTGCGGAAAGCGCCACCGCCTCGCCGAGAAAAATGCCGAGGATGGTTCGGCGCTGCGCGCCCAGCGCCACCAGCAAGCCGATTTCGCTGGTGCGTTCGGTGACGGCGATGGTCATGATGGTGACGATGCCGACGCCGCCCACCAGCAGCGAGATGCTGCCCAGCGCCCCGACCGCCATGGTCAGGATGTCGAGGATCTTCGACAGGGTGCGCAGCATGTCCTCCTGCGTCGTGACGGTGAAATCCTCGCGGCCGTGGCGCGCCTTGAGGGCAATCTTGATGGCGTCGCTGACCCGCGCCGCCGCCACGCCGTCCTCGTGGGAAGCGTGGATCTCCATCAGGCCGTCGCGATTGTAAAGTTCCAGCGCCCGCGCGGCGGGAATGTAGGCGGTGTCGTCCAGGTCGACGCCGAGTACCTGTCCCTTGGCTTCGAGCACGCCGATCACGCGGAACTGCATGCTGCCGATATGCACCCTGGCGCCGAGCGGATTGTCGCCGCCGAACAGCTCGTTCTTGAGCTTGGCGCCCAGGACGACAAAGGCGCGGGCATTGCCGCTCTCCTCATCGGGGAGGAACTGGCCGCTCTTCACCTTGATGCTGAAAACCTTGAGCATCGCGGCGTTGACGCCATACACCGTGGTGCGCCGCAGGCGGCCGTTGCCGCCCACTTCGGAGTTGCCCCAGACCACCGGCGTTACCGCGACGACATGCGGCAGGTGCTCCAGCGCCTGCATGTCCTCCAGCGTCAGCGGCCGCACCGATGTCGGGATGCCGGAGGGCGGGGCGCCCGAGGTCTTGACCTTGCCCGGCACGATGCCGATGACATTGGTGCCGAACTGGGTGAACTCGGCCAGGACGAAGCGATGGATGCCTTCGCCGATGGACGTCAACAGGATCACCGCGGCGATGCCGACGGCGATGCCGAGCAGCGTCAGGAAGCTGCGCAAGCGGTGCGCCGTGATGGCGCGCGCAGCGAGGAGGATGCCGTCGCCGAGTCTCATGCCGTTAGCCTCATGCGCCGATCACCTTTTGGACAATGCCTGCACCGGATCCAGCGCCGCCGCGCGCCGCGCCGGCGCCACGCCGAACAGGATGCCGGTGAGCAGCGCCGTGCCGAGTCCGGCGAGCACCGCCCAGTCGGGCGGAAAAGCCGGGAAGGCCGGGTAGAGCTGGCGGATCAGCGCGGCGCCCGCCTGACCGAGCAGGTAGCCAACCACGGCGCCGGCCAGCGACAGCATCGCCGCCTCGGCCAGAAATGCCAGTTCGATGGTCCGGGCGGTGGCGCCGAGAGCCTTGAGCAGGCCGATCTCGCCCGTGCGTTGCACCACCGAGACCAGCATCACGTTCATCACCAGGATGCCGGCCACCGCCAGGCTGATCGCGGCGATCCCGGCCACACCCAGCGTCAGTGCGCCCAGCAGCCGGTCGAAGGTCGCCAGCACCGCGTCCTGGGTGATGACGGTGACATCCTCCTCGCCTTCGTGGCGCAGCTTGAGGATCTCCAGCGCCTGCGACTTGGCCGCCGGGATCGCCTCGCGGTTGCGCGCCTCGATCAGGATGCGGAACAGGGTGTTGCTGTTGAACATGGCCTGCGCCAGCGCCACCGGCACAATCACCAGTTCGTCGTTTTGCATGCCCAGCCCCTGGCCGCTGGCGGACAGCACGCCGACGATGCGCACGCGCCGGCCGCCGACACGCACCAGGCGTCCCACCGCGGGCTCGGCGCCGAACAGCTCGGCGCGTATTTTGGCGCCGATCACCGCTTCCGCCGCGCCACGATTCCAGTCTTCCTCGCTCAGGAAGCGCCCCTGGGCGACCGATATCCGCCTGACCTCGATGAATTGCGAAGTCGTGCCGGCCACCATCGCCTCGCGCAGCTTGCCGCCGACGCTGATCTCCGAGGTGCCGATCGCCAGCGGAGCGAGGCGGTGGATGGCGCTGGCGCGCTGCAGCGCCTGGGCGTCGGCGATGGTCAGGTCGCGCGGCGTGCCGGTGATGGCGTTGGCGGGATTGAAACCGCCCGTCTGGGAACGGCCGGGCAGGACGATGACGAGGTTGCTGCCGATGGAGGCGAATTCGTTCATCACGTAGCGCCGCGCGCCATCGCCGAGCGCCGTCAGCACCACCACCGCCGCCACGCCGATGGCCATCGCCAGCACCAGCAGCGAGGTGCGCAGCGGATTGCCGGTGGCCGCGGCGCGGGCGAAACGGATCAGGTCGGTGGGGCGCATCAGGCGCTCGTTGCGAGAGTTACCTTGGCGGCACTATCCTGCTGCAAGCGGCCGTCTTCCATCAGCAGTTGACGGCGGGCGCGGCTTCCGAGGTAGGGGTCGTGGGTGACGACGATCA
>CAYHXK010000389.1:0-2678 GCA_964360125.1 uncultured Sterolibacterium sp. | reverse complement strand
CATTGGCGATGGTGTTGTAGGTGTTCGATATCTGCCGGGTGTCGAAGCCGGCGGCGAGGTAGTGCGAGAGGTAGCCGCCGTAGCGTCGCTCGAGCTGGGCTTCGAGTTGCAGCGACTTGACCGTTTCCATCCCGGCGACGTATTCGGTGATGAAGGCCTGGTTGCGCGCACCGAGCAGGAACTGTTGGCTGAGGCGCTGACGAAAGACGGGGGTGACCGCAAGCGACAGGAGGGAGAGCAGCAGCAGCATCGCCAGCGCGATCAGCGAGAGCTGCCAGCTGTACCAGAACATCACCGCCAGCAGCACCGTCATGAACGGCAGATCGAGGAGCAGCGTCACCGCGGCGCCGGAGACGAATTCGCGGATTGTCTCGACGCCTTGCAGGCGGACGACCAGGGTGCCGGTCGGGCGATGGGCGAAGTACGGCAGCGGCAGGCGCAGCAGGTGGCCGAAGACGCGGCTGCCAAGCACGGCGTCGATGCGGTTGCCGGTGTGCAGCACGAGGTACTGGCGAACCCAGGTAAACGCCGCCGAAAACAGCAGCGCTAGCGCCAGCCCGACGCCGATAGCAAGCAGCGTGCTCTGCGTCTGATGCACGACGACCTTGTCGATTACGACCTGGGTAAACAGCGGCGTCACCAGGCCGACGAGCTGCAGCGCCAGCGAGGCGGCAAGAATGTCGCGCCACACCTTGCGGTGGCGCAGCAGCTCCGGGATGAACCAGCGGAAGCCGAACGGGCCGCTGTCGGCGCTGAGCTTTTTGCCGTCGATGTCGCGCACGGTTTCCGGCTTGAGCTGGAAGGCCCAGGCCACCGGATGGCAGCGGGCGCGCAGGGCGTCGAGCGTTTCGAGATGCGGCAATTCCGGCGGCTCGGCGCCGGCGGAAAGGCAGCGGACGGCTGCGCCTTCGGCACGCAGGACCAGCAGCGGGTCGACGCTGCTCCCGTCGGCGGCAGCGGCGGGAAAGACGATCAGCGGGAAATCGAGGTCGGTGACCGTGGCGGCGGAATCGAGGCGGACTTCCCAGACCGTCAGCCCGTAGCGGTCTGCCGCATCGTGCAGGGTCGCCGTGGCATATCCCGTTTCGTCCGCCGGGAAGTGTTGCACGAGCAGTTCCGGCGCGAACGGAATCCGGTGCAGGCGGCACAGCCCGCCGACCAGGCGCACAAAGGCCGACCTCGACAGGCGCTGGCTAGACACGGCAACGCCAGTGCGCAACGACACCGCCGGATACCGCTGCGCAAGGAAATGTTGCCATTCTCCCTCCCACTATGATTGTTCCTTGCCGGATGGACATTCCTGGCCACCCGCCTGAAAAACTGGGAATCGGTCTGCTGATCCTTGCAATGTCTTGTTCTCCGACAATCTTGGCTAAGAATCGGAGCTCATCAAGATCACGGATGACTAAGCAGGATAATTATGCGATGCATGTTTGTGGCGAGTAGTGACTTTTGCCACTACTCAAGCAAAATAAACTACCCTGCGGCAAGCTGCGGGGCTGAGGTAGTAGAATTCGGGCTTTCGCTCACTCGACGCACCCGTCCACGCCTACCCTCAGCCCACATGACCGAAAACCTTACACCCAATCTCAAGGCGGGCATCCTCGCCGAGGCGCTGCCTTACATCCAGCGTTTTCAAGACCGCACCATCGTCATCAAGTACGGCGGCAACGCCATGACCGATGAGAATCTCAAGCAGTGCTTCGCGCGCGACGTGGTGCTGCTGAAACTGGTCGGCATGAATCCGGTGGTGGTGCATGGCGGCGGACCGCAGATCGACGATTTGTTGCGGCGCGTCGGCAAGAAGGGCGAATTCATCCAGGGCATGCGCGTCACCGACCGCGAGACCATGGAGGTGGTGGAGATGGTGCTCGGCGGCCAGGTGAACAAGGAGATCGTCAGTCTCATCAACCAGCACGGCGGCAAGGCGGTCGGCTTGACCGGCAAGGACGGCAATTTGATCCGCGCCAAAAAACTGCTGATGGTCAACAAGGACCATCCGGGCGAACTGCTCGACATCGGCCAGGTCGGCGAGATCGTTTCCATCGATCCGTCGCTGATCGCCCTGCTCGACTCGGGTGATTTCATACCGGTGATCGCGCCGATCGGCGTCGGCGCCGCGGGCGAAACCTATAACATCAACGCCGACGTGGTGGCGGGCAAGATCGCCGAAATCCTCAAGGCCGAGAAGCTGATCCTGCTTACCAATACGCCCGGCGTGCTCGATCAGAGCGGCAAGCTGTTGACCGGCATTACGCCCAAGGAAATCGATGCGATGGTCGCCGACGGTACGCTTTCCGGCGGCATGCTGCCGAAGATAGCCTCGGCGCTCGACGCGGCGCGCAGTGGCGTGAGAAGCGTACACATCATCGATGGCCGCGTCGAACATGCCCTGCTGCTGGAAGTCCTCACCGATCAGGGCGTCGGCACGCTGATCAAGAGCAAGTGAGCATGCATGGCCGCGTCTGGCTGTTCGATCTGGACAACACGCTGCATAACGCTACACCGCACATATTCCCGCACATCAGCCGCGGCATGACGGCCTATGTGGCCGAGGCGCTCGGTGTATCCAACGACGAGGCGAGTCGCGTGCGTGTCGATTACTGGCAACGTTACGGCACCACCTTGAGCGGCATGATGCGCCGCCACGGCACCGATCCGCATGATTTTCTCTGGCA
>CAYHXK010000388.1:0-2679 GCA_964360125.1 uncultured Sterolibacterium sp. | reverse complement strand
CTGCCCGCCCTCGGCGATGAAGTTGATGGTCGTGCCGTCCGGAACCAAGTTACCCAAGCGGTCTGAGGCGCGCACGGTTATCTGGGTCTTGACCCCATCGACATTCGCGCCATCGACGTTCAGGGTCTCGGCCGCCAGACTGAAGAATTTCTGCGCGGGCCTGCCGGTGGAAATCACCAGCTTGTTGGATTGCGTCACCAATGTGCCCAAGGTCGCGTTGATCTGGACGGCGGTAGGCGCCGTACCGGACTGCACGGTCACCGAAACATCGCCGTTCACATCGGTCTGCTTGGTCACGGAGCCGGATGCCAAGTTATCCAGCAGGATTCCACCCGCCCGCGTGTTCAGGTCGAAGGCGACGCTCTGATTCGCCATACCAGCCCCGGCGGTATCCACTACCTTGAATTTCACCGTGGCGGTCTCGGAATAGCCGGCTCCGCCGGTGCCTTTGAGCACCAGCAGCCCGCTCGCGGGCGTCACCCCGACGAACTGAACATTCGCCGCCTGGGGTTTGGCCACCGTGACCGTGGTGGATTTTTGCACCGCGCCGACCGAAGCAACAATCGTGTCCGTCGCGCCGCAGCCCTTGTCGGTATAAGTCGCCGTGGCCACGCCATTGACCGTCTGCACGCCTGCCGGCAGGCTGGCCTTGCCGCTGGAGGCACAACCCGAGGCAAACTGCACCGTCATCGGCGCCGACGGGGGCAGGCCATTCACCGTCAGCGTGGCTGAAATACTGGTCGTGCCATACGCGGAAATGCTCGGCTGGCCGACGGCCAGCGCCAGGTTAACGGTTGCTGCGCCGACGCTGAAGGGGGCCGAAGCGGCAACGGATTTTCCGCTAATCGTGGCGGTGGCGTTGAGGTAGTTGGCGCCCACCGCGGAGATGCTGGCAGCATCGAGCCGGGCCAAGGCCGCGCCGCTGGCATCGGTCAGCGCCGAAGCCTGCGAAACCACGGCCAGCGTGGGGTCGCCGCTGCTCAAGGAGATCACGGTATTCGCCAAAGGCAACCCGCTGCCGTCTTTCAGGGTGGCTTTAACGGTCAAAGGCACGCCTACCGTCAGGGATGTGGCGGCCGCCCCGGCGCCATCCAGCAAGGATAGGCTCAGGCTCGGCGTCGGCGTTGCATTCGCCGGCGCGCCGGTCACCGCCATGGTCAAGGCCGACGCCGTGACCAGCGTGCCATCGGCCAGTTTGGCCTGTGCCGAGATTTGCGTCGCGCCGCCTGTCGTTGAAGCAGCGGCGGTCATCGCGATCGCTGCAGTTCCGGTGCTGCCGGAGCTGGCGGTAGCGCTGCTCGGGATGAATGCCAGATAGGCGGCATCGGCCGAAAATGTGACCGGGACATTCTGCTGCAAATTACCGGCGGCATCCTTTAAGGTAGCCGTCACGGTGACATTCGCCGTGGTGTTGACGCTGGAAGTAGGATTGCCGCTACCATCCTTCACCGACAGGGTCAGCGTGGGAGAGGAGGAGGCGACATTGACGAGCTTTGGCGAACCGGCGTTATCTACGGCCGTGCCCTTGACGCTTGCCGCAGCCGTAATCCTGGCGACACCCCCGCTGGTTTTGCTTGCCGTCGTCAGGGTTACCGATGCGACACCGGCCGTATCGGTGACCGCCGAGGTTGTGGAAAATGCCAAGTCAGTGCTGGAGGAAGCAAACGTCACGGCCACGCTGGATTGAACGGCCCCGGCCGCATCCTTGACGGTTGCCTTCGCAGTCAGCATGGCTCCGGCAACCACTGATGCGACTGCATTGCCGCTCGCATCATAGACTTCCACTGCAATCGTATAGGTTGGCGTGGTTCCCGGCGGCGTAGTGGCGCTACCCCCTCCACTGACGCAACCCATCAACCCCAGCGCACTCGACAATAGCGCCACGGCAAAAAACTTTTGAAATCTCGCTTGCCACATGTTCGTTCCGATCATTTGCCTGTCATTTCAGCCCGTGTCTATGTTACATGGCAGAACAGTTGGCTGCAAAATTGAAATTACTGCTTGACTGGGTCATTCAAATTTCGCCGACGGCGAACAGGCGGCGGTGTTCGCGGATGGCGTAGCGATCCGTCATGCCGGCGATGTAATCGGCCACGGCGCGGGGCAGGTCGGCGGCGGCCATCTGTTGATATTGGGGCGGCAGGAGTTGCACCTCGCCCATGAAGGCGCCGAACAGGTCGCCGATCATCCGGCGCGCCTTGTTGGTCATGCGCAGCACCTGATAATGCCGATACAGATTGTCGCGCAGGAAGGTCTTCAAGTCGCGCTGCTGCGCGTGCATGCCGGCGCTGAAGGCCACCAGGGGGCCGCGGGCATGCACCTCGGCGAGCGACTGCGGCGCGGCGGCGGCAATATTTCGGCGCGTCTGGACAATCAGGTCCAGCATCTGGGCGTTGATCATGCGGCGGATGGTCTCGTGAATCAGGCGGCGCCCGGCAAGCTCCGGATATTCGCGGCGGGCCTCGGCGACATGGCGGGAGAAGGCGTCTACCTCGGCGAGCTGCTCCAGTGTCACCAGGCCGGAGCGCAGGCCGTCGTCGATGTCATGGTTGTTGTAGGCGACGGCGTCGGCAAGATTGCAAATCTGCGCTTCCAGCGAGGGGCTGAGGTTTTCCAGAAAGCGCCGGCCGAGCTCGCCCAGCGTGCGCGCCTTGGCGGGCGAGCAGTGCTTGAGAATGC
>CAYHXK010000387.1:0-2697 GCA_964360125.1 uncultured Sterolibacterium sp. | reverse complement strand
GCATACGACCACGGCGCCGAGATGATCGTCACCCCCTGCCCGCTGTGCCAGGCCAACGTCGAGGTATACCAGTCGGAGATCAACAAGAAACAGGGCACCAAATTCAACATGCCGGTGCTCTACTACTCGCAGTTGATGGCCGTCGCCTATGGCGGCAGCATGAAGGACGCCGGCCTCGACGGCCAGTTGATTCGCGCCACCAAGCTTGAGGACATCGCCAAAAAGTAGTTCGGCTTGGCCATTCAGCTTGGGCCACAGTGACACAGCGATTCAAGGGAGGAAGCTAAGCGATGGTAAGAGAGGTCTACAAACCCCTGTCGATGGCCAAAATGAAGGGGGGGGTCACCTATCAGCCGCCCGGCGTGTATGCGCCTCAACCGGTCAAAGTGGATTCCCCCGCCATCGAGGTGATGACCGATCTGCATCTGGTCTCTCCCGCCACCATCGGCCCGGATGCCACGCTGGCCAAAGCCAGCCAGACCATGATCGCGCGCAGCGTCCGCTTGCTGCTGGTGGTTGGTGACATGCGCGAGATTGTCGGCTTGATCACTGCCCGCGACACCATGGGTGAAAAACCCATCAAAATACTGCGGGAGCGCGGCGGCAAACATGACGAATTGACCGTTGCCGATCTGATGGTGCCGCGTAGCGCCATCGATGTGATTGACATGGGTGCAGTGCTGCGCGCCGAGGTTGGCCACATTATCTCCACGCTCAAGGAACTCGGCCGACAGCATGCGCTGGTCGTCGACAAGGACCAACTCAGCGGCGAGGAGGTGGTACGCGGCATCTTCTCAGCCTCGCAGATCGGTCGTCAGCTCGGCGTGCCCATCCTCACTTTCGAGATTGTCCATACTTTCGCCGAAATCGAAGAGAAGCTGGCCCGTTAGTCGCGACTCGAGTCAGTCACCCGGCTGCGCAGCGCGATTTTCGTCGTCCGCCGCAGCCTGCCGCTCATTGCACAATCGGGCTCAACTCGCCAGCCGCCGGTAAATATCCGCAATCTTCAGCGGAAGTTTCTTGACGTCGTCCAGCACCGTATAGCGAGCGACGCCATACATGTGCGCCAAGTAATCCGCCCCGTGCCGGTCGATCGTAACGCAATAGCTGCGTACGCCTTTTTCGCGCGCTTCCTGGAGGGCGCGGCGAGTATCCTCGATGCCGTATTGACCACGGTATTCGTCGCCGAAATCGTCCGGACGGCCGTCGGATAAAGTGATCAGCAAACGGTGGCGCGCCGGTTGGCGCAGCAGCAATTGGGTCAGATGGCGGATCGCCACGCCCATGCGCGTGTAGTCCTTCGCCTCGACTCCCGCGATGCGCGCCCGAACTGCTTCGCCATAGGGCTCGTCGAAGCGCTTAATGCGGTAAATATCGCTGCGCGTGCGCGTCCATCCGGAAAAACCATAGATGGCATAGGCATCCCCCAGGGACTCGATGGCCTCGCACAGCATTATCAGCGCTTCACGCTCGGCGTCATTCACCCATCCCTTGGTCGAACCGCTCATATCGACCATGAACATTGCCGCCAATGAGCGCTCGTTGCGAATCCGTCGGCAAAACAGCCGTTCGGAAGGTTCAGCCCCGCTACGCCGGTCTCCCAAGGCATCGACCAAGGCATCGAGATCTATCTCCTCACCCTCGGGCTGCCGCCCCAGCATGCGATTTTCGCCGCGCAGCATCTCGAAACGACGGCGAATTTGCCGGATCGTTCCGGCGTGGCGCAAGCGAACTTGTTCGACATAAGCTGCATTGCCAGGCGGCCCTTCGCATTCAAACAAGTGGCACCAGCCACGCCGGTATGCCTGGCGCCGAAAATCCCATTCGTCGTAACGAAAATCAGGTTCGCGGTGGCTGGTGTCCCACAGGGACTTCCTTCGGTCGTAATCTTCGCCACCTTCCTGGCGTTGCGTGGGCTGCCATACACCGGGTCCGGCGGGAACCAGGCACTCGGGCGGCACTTCGCCCAGATCCTGCAACAAAGACTGAACCGCCGCACGGGCTTCTGGCGGAAGGGCCAGGGCTTCGTCCGCTAACCCCGTCTGCGTAACCAAACCCTCGGCAGCAAGCGGTGCCATTGTATTCTCCCCCAGGTCAGGACGAACAGCATTGCCCTTCAAGGCACTGATGGCCCGGCTCAGAGTTTCCTTGCCTTGTGCAATCCGTACTGCGCGTACGCTCAGCGCGGCTTCGGGATCGATCAGGACGCCATGCGGCAAGTGCGGTGCATCGGCACTGTCCTCCATGCATCCGGACAACACCGCCAGGGTATCGGCGAGAGTCGCCTCGGATTGGTACAGCCGCGCCAAGTGTGGTTCCAGCATTGACGGCCAGGGACCGCGCACCATTGCAATCTCGGCGGCAAGACCGGGTAGTTCAGCAGCGATCTTGGCTTCCAGGCGCATCGACTCCAGCACCGCCAGCCACTGCAAGGCTCGCAGCCGGTCCGCGGCATCCGGCCAGGAGGCTAGTGCCGCCGCGAGGTCGATATTGGATGAGCCGAAAGTACCAAAACGCGTCTGCGCCCAGAGGATGGTGGTAAGCACCTTGTACAGGCTGCCCTCGGCCTGGGGCATGGAAACGATTTGTTGCGGCAGAAAAATCGTTTCGGTATCGGTCCAGGCTGTCGTGCCTGGCCCAATGCCAAGTCCCAGCGGCCTGCCGGAAAGTCCCTGGACGAAACGCGCGAGCCGCGCT
>CAYHXK010000386.1:0-2699 GCA_964360125.1 uncultured Sterolibacterium sp. | reverse complement strand
GCCCATCTTATTTAAATCTTCGGCATAGCCAAAACGATCTTCATAAATAGTTTCATGGATTATAGATTCACCTTCAGCTTGTGTAAGCATCACGGCAAAAGGCTGCTGCCAATCTGTCATAAAACCAGGGTGCACGTCTGTTTCGATTTGGATGGGAGTCAGTTTTTCGGCTTTCCGAAAGAAAGTCATACCCTCAGGGTGCGTTGTAAAGTCCCCACCCATCTGACGGAAATGATGCAGAAATGACAGCATGTGTTCGATCTTGATTCCATCCACGGTGACGCGGCCGTTGGTAGCCGCCGCGGCAACGGCATAACTAGCCGCCTCAATCCGGTCGCCGATAGTGTCATGGGTGGCAGCGTGGAGCTGCTTTACCCCGCGAATGATTATGCGACGGTCCACGTCGACCAGGATGGAAGCGCCCATCTTTATTAAAAACATTATCGTATCGATGATTTCCGGTTCGACGGCCGCATTCTCGATGACGGTAGTACCTTTGGCGATAGTCGCCGACAAAATAACGTTCTCTGTGGCACCGACGCTCGGATAGGGCAAGCGAACGACAGTACCGGTCAGTTCGTTCGCCGACGCAGTGAATCCGCCCTCGTGGACATCGATTGTCGCCCCCATGGTCTCCAGGGCCTGCAGATGAAAATCCACTGGACGACCACCGATTTTGCAGCCGCCAAGCATTGGCACCTGCACATGTTTCGCTCTATGCAGGAGCGGCCCGAGCATCAATATCGGTATACGGTTGAATCCAGAGTACGTTTCCGGGACGAGCGCGGTTTCAAGCTGTGGCGTATGCACTTTGAGACTGTCACTGCCGGTCCAGTCGACCTTGGTCCCAATACTTTTAAGCATTTCTAAAATCCCGTGAATCTCGGTAATATTCGGGACATTGGTAAAATGACAGGGTTCGGTTGTCAGCAAAGAAGCAATGAGCTGTTTGCTTAATGCGTTTTTTGCACCGGCTACGGAAACCCGCCCCGTTAAGGGTTTACCGCCGGTGATGGCGATGGCGGTAGGTTGGTTATTGGTTTCGAACATATTGACCTGGCTTGTCTATTGAAACTATCTGGGTGTTATTCATGAAAGGCACGCGACAGAAGCCTTCCATTTATGATTTGGTATTGTAGCGTGGTATTCCATTTCAAATCCATGGCGGCCCGTCGCCCCAACAGCATTCCGGATCTTTACCCATGCACCTTCCCGCGGACGCCACCCTTTCCTGGCAAACCTTGCGCAGCCTGAATCCCGGGCCCCGGCTGATTGTCACCGGCGCCGTTCACGGCGTGGAGACTTGTGGGACACGGGCAATCCATCGGCTCCAGGCCGAGATTGCCGACGGGCGGCACCAGTTGCGGCGCGGGCAGCTCACCTTGCTGCCGGTGTGCAATCCGTTGGCATTCCGCATGGGGCGGCGCGAGGGCGAAGGGGATCTCAACCGCAAACTCAAGTTGCGCACCAGTCCCGCCAGCTTCGAAGAACATGTCGCCAATGTGCTTTGCCCGCTGCTGCTCGAGCACGATGTTCTTCTCGATCTGCACTCGTTCCAGAGCCACGGGCAGGCCTTCGTCGTACTCGGTCCCGCTGATCCTTTCGTCAAGTCGCGCGAGGAAGTGGAGCTTGCTCGACATCTGGGGGTGAGCCGCTTCGTCGAGGGTACTCCGATCCAGACTGACGTGCCGGTCCCTCCCGAGGGGGGCGCCAGTACGGCCAATTTCATGCGCGCCAACGGCCGCTACGGGGTCACGCTGGAATGCGGTCAGCATGGCGATCCGGCCGCTCCGGAAATCGCCTATCGAGCCATCCTTAACGCCCTGGCCCTCTACGCACTGATCGATGCTCCCGCCCCGGTACCTGCCGTGGAGCCCGTATCGGTGCGCTACCGGCAGACGATCAACCGGCGTGGCGCAGCCGATCGATTCTGCCGGGCCTGGCAGAGTTTCGACGCCGTCGCCGCCGGAGAACTGGTGGGAACATTCTGCGATGGCGAAGAACTCCGCGCCGATCGGGACGCCTACCTGCTCTTTCCCGATCCGCTGGCAAAGCCGGGAACGGAGTGGATCTATTTTGCGGGTGCCGGGGAAAGGTTCTTGCCTGGCCACACTGGGTAGCATGTGCAGGCTGGCCACCACGTAAATGGAGGCGGCCAGTGCTGGGTACGACAGAAGGACATACCGTCCCGTACACCGGGAATCCTGCGCTACTCGAAGCTGGCCGCATTGCTGGTACCATGGCGGCATCAACTGGCTGCACCTTTTCCATGACCTGCTCGACCACCAATTTCTACCGCTCCGTATCAGCCTGCGAAATCCGGTTCATCGTCGGGGTTGATGGCGGCGGCACCCGCACCCGCGCGCGCCTGACGGATCCCGATGGCAGCGTACTGGGGCACGGCGAGGCGGGGCCTTCCGGTCTTGGACAAGGCGTCGATCAAGCGCTGACGAATACCTCCGAGGCCATCACGCGAGCATTTCAGGCGGCGAATTTGCCGCTGCCGCCGAGCTATCTATGCGCCGTCGGCATGGGCCTCGCGGGCACCGGGATCAGTGAGCGGGCCGATGAACTCGTCCAGCGCGCACGCATGTACGGCATGTTCCGCCTGGACTCCGACGCATACATCGCGCTGACCGGCGCGCATCTCGGACGAGCTGGCGCCATCGTGATCGCCGGCACCGGCAGTACCGGCCTGG
>CAYHXK010000385.1:0-2716 GCA_964360125.1 uncultured Sterolibacterium sp. | reverse complement strand
GCCGTCCTTGGGGCGGCGCGAAGGCTGGACGTAGGCGGCTTTCCAGGGCTCCGGCCCAAGCGCGCGCAGGAAAGTGGCGGTATGCGAAGTACCCGCGCCCACCTCCATGTCATAAGGCTGGAGCAGGGCGCAACCCCGCTCGCTCCAGAAACTCTGGAGGCGGAGAATGATTTCCTGGAAGCTCGGGGTGTCGCCGTTCATCGGGAATTCCCGCCAAATCGCAATAGCGCGATTTTACAGGGTTTCGCGGTTTTCCAAGAAAAGCTTGCGGTGCGCCGGCCAACAAAGCGGCACACCCCGCATGGCTGGCCTGCAAAGGGGCGACGGAAACGCTGATATCATATCGTCGGGGTGGAGCATGAGTCCCTTCCGGTGCATTCGATCCAGTTCGGATCGGAGCGGTGTTGTAGCACGAATGGCAAGCCAGGGCTCTCGATGACGATCTCACTTGAAGATGTACGCGATGCCGCCAGGCGGCTGCAAGGCCAGGCGATCAACACGCCTTTCCTGCAGTCGCGGACGTTGTCCGAAGTGTGCGGCTGCGAGATCTGGCTGAAGTTCGAGAACCATCAGTTCACCGCGTCGTTCAAGGAACGTGGCGCCCTCAACAAGCTGGCGAATCTCACTCCGGAACAGGCACGGCACGGCGTGCTGGCGGTGTCCGCGGGGAATCATGCGCAAGCAGTCGCCTACCACGCGCAACGCCTGGGGATCGCTGCGGTGATCGTGATGCCCAAGCACACGCCGGCGGTCAAGGTCAGCCGCACCCAGCATTTCAATGCCGAGATCGTATTCGCCGGAGAAACCTTCGACGAAGCGCTCGAGTGGGGATTGCGGCTGGCGGATGAACGCAAGCTCACGCTGGTCCATCCCTTTGACGATCCCCTGGTCATCGCGGGCCAGGGAACGGTCGCCCTGGAAATGCTCGAGAGCCAGCCCGATCTCGATGCGATGGTCATCGCCATCGGTGGCGGCGGGCTGATCTCCGGCATGTCGGTCGCCGCCAAGTCCATACGGCCCGACATCCGGGTCTTCGGAATTCAGACCGAGGCCTTCCCCGCGATGTACGCCATGTTCCATGATCGTCCCGCCGCATGCCAGCCGACGTCGATCGCGGAGGGCATCGCGGTGAAGAAGCCCGGCTTGCTGACCGCCGATCTGGTGCGGCGCTTCGTGGACGATGTGTCCCTGGTTTCCGAGGACGAGATCGAAACTGCGCTGATCATGCTGCTTGAAATCGAGAAGACCGTGGTGGAGGGGGCCGGAGCCGCCGGTCTGGCGGGCGTGCTGCGCTACCGGGAAAAGTTCGCGGGACGCAAGATCGGGCTGGTGCTGTCCGGCGGGAATATCGATTCAACCATGCTGTCCGACGCCATCGACCGGGAGATGGTGCGCTCCGGTCGCCTGGCGCGCCTGCGCGTCGACTTGCGGGATGTTCCCGGCGCCCTGGCCCGCGCCACCCAGGTAATCGCGAATGCGCAGGGAAACATCGAGGAAGTGCATCACCAGCGCGCTTTCACGGCCCTGCCGGCGCGCCACACGGAAGTCGACTTCATCGTCCAGACCAGGGGCAAGGAGCACGTCGTGCAGATCATCGATGAACTCAACCGGTCCGGTTTTCACGCTTCGCTGCATAATCACTAGAGCGTGTTCCGCTCAAGGGATAGACGAAAAAATCCTGCGCTGCTCGCAATTTCACAATTCCATCGCGACCCTGGTGCCCTGCTCTATGGCGCGCTTGGCGTCGAGCTCGGTCGCGACATCGGCGCCGCCGATCAAGGTCGTCGCAATGCCTGCGGCGGCCAGTCCCTCGACCAGTTCGCGGCGCGGCTCCTGGCCGGCGCAGATCACCACGGTGTCGACTTCCAGCAGACGCGCTTCGCCGTCGATCAACAGATGCAGGCCGGCATCGTCGATCTTTGCGTACTCCACCCCCGCCAGCATCTGCACGACGCGCTTCTGCAACAGCAGGCGGCGCGCCCAGCCGGTGGTCTTGGCCAGGCCTTCGCCGACCTTGGTCGGTTTGCGCTGGAGCAGCCAGACCTGGCGCGGTGGCGGCGGCATCTGCGGCGCGGCGAGGCCGCCGCGACTTCCCAGGCCGGCGTCGATGCCCCACTCCTTGCGATAGGCTTCGATGGCATCGCCGCCTTGTGCGGCATGGGTGAGCAGCTCGGCTACATCGAAGCCGATGCCGCCGGCGCCGATGATGGCAACCTTCTTGCCGGCCTGCTTGCGGCCTTCGACGATGTCGATGTAGCCGGCGACCTTGGCATGCTCGATGCCGGGAATCGGCGGGGTGCGCGGCACGATGCCTGTGGCAAGAACGACGTGGTCGTATCCTTGGAGGTCGCCCGGCTGGACGCGGGTGCCGAGCTTCACGGCAACGCCGCCGAGTTGCAGCTTTCGGCCGAAGTAGCGCAGCGTCTCGCCGAACTCCTCCTTGCCGGGAATGCGCCGGGCCAGGTTGAACTGGCCGCCGATCTCCTGCGCGGCATCGAACAGGGTGACGTCATGGCCGCGCTCGGCCAGCGTGGCGGCGGCCGCCAGCCCGGCCGGGCCGGCGCCGACCACGGCAATACGTCGTCTATTCGCGGCGGGCCGCAGCACGATTTCCGTCTCGTGGCAGGCGCGCGGATTGACCAGGCAGGAACATAACTTGCGCGAAAAAATGTGGTCGAGGCAGGCCTGGCCAAGACCACCGGCTGGGCGCGCCGCC
>CAYHXK010000384.1:0-2721 GCA_964360125.1 uncultured Sterolibacterium sp. | reverse complement strand
CAACGCACCCGCCCCGGTGCCGCCGCCTTCGCCCTGATGGTCCTGCTGTGCGCCGTCTGGGGCTTCCAGCAGATCGCGGTGAAAATCGCCATGGCCGGCATCAGCCCCATCCTGCAAAGCGGCTTGCGCTCGGCCATCGCCACCCTGCTGCTGCTCGTCTGGGCCGGCTGGCGTGGCTTGCCACTGCTGCACCGCGACGGCTCGCTGCGTCCGGGCCTGCTCGCCGGAACCTTGTTCGGCCTGGAGTTCGTCTTCATTTATGTCGGGCTCAGTGTCACCAGCGCCTCGCGGCTGGTGGTGTTTCTGTATACCGCCCCCTGCTTCACGGTGCTCGGCCTGCATCTGTGGGTAGCCGGCGAGCGCCTCGCCCTGCGCCACCTGCTGGGTGTCGGGACCGCCTTCGCCGGCCTGGCGCTGGCCTTCGCCGACGGCTGGGCACAGGGCGGGCACTGGCTCGGCGATGTGTGCGGATTGCTGGCGGCGCTGCTCTGGGCCGCCACCACGGTGCTGATCCGCGCCACCCCGCTGGCCCGCATCGGCGCGGCCAAGGTCCTGCTCTACCAATTGGCGACCTCGGCGGTGCTGCTGCTGCCCTTGTCAGTGCTGGTCGGCGAACCCGGCATCAACATGGCCACGCTGACCCCGGCAGTGCTGCTGGCGCTGGCCTACCAGGCGGCGATCGTCGCCTTCGCCAGCTACCTGATCTGGTTCTGGCTGCTCACCCGCTACCTGGCCAACCGGCTGATGGTGTTCTCTTTCCTCACGCCCTTGTTCGGGGTGGCCTTCGGCGTGCTGCTGCTGGACGAAAGCCTCACCCTCACCTTCGCCGTGGCCGCGCTGCTGGTGGTGGCCGGCATCGCGCTGGTGAATGCGCCGGGGCGTGAAACCTGAGTTGTACGGTGCGCAGTACCCCAACTCTGCCATTACCCTCTTTATTACCCCTATTTAAGGGTAATTACCCCTTTTGTCACCCACGTCGCTCCCGGTCCACGCCCTTGGCACTCCACGGCGCCCGCCGACTGCTGCTCGCGCAGAACCCGCCGCACCATGTCGCGGCTCACCCCTGGGCATGTCTGCTCTAATTCGCTAATCGTAAATCCACCAGACCTGGCAGCCAGCCTATCGATACCGGCCAGCACCTGATCCCGCTTGGCGCCGCGCGGCGCCTTGACCTCGCCGACCCGCTCGGCAAATTCGCGGTAGGCGCTTTTCAAGATAGCCAGCACATAGTTGATATACGGCCACGGATCGTGCTTGCCCTCATGCCAGCCTTGGGAGCTTTGCTCCAGAGTTTCGTAGTAACGGTCCTTGCTCTGTTCAACCAGCCGCTCCAGGCTGATGTAGCGCCCGACTTCGTAACCCGCTTGGTAGGATTGCAGCAGCCACAGCAGCCGGGATACTCGACCGTTGCCGTCACGGAACGGGTGGATGCATAGAAAATCCAGGTTGAAGGCCGCCAGCGCGATCAACGGCGGCACCCAGCGTTCGTCGAAGCATGCTTGCCAATCGATCAACAGTTGCGCCATGGCTGTTGACGTATCCGCCGCAGGAACGGTACGGAAACGCACGCGCTCGCCGCCATCGGGGTAGCGCTCGATGATGTCTCCGTCCTTCTCCTTGTATTTCCCCGCATCCCAAATTTCGCCGCGCGTCATGGCATGCAGACGCAGGATGGTCGCTTCTGAAACCGCGATACTGCCGGCGTCCCGATGGATCCAGGCCAATGCATCGCGATAGCCGCGCACTTCCTCTTCATCGCGATCGCGGAACATTGGGCGCGGCGAAACCAGCACATCGCGCACCCGCGAAGGTTCGACCGAAACGCCTTCAATGCGATTGGATGACACCGCACTTTCGATCAGTGCATGCTCGCGCAGGGCCTTGAGTCGTTGCGGCGACTGCCGGGTGTAAAGTTCCTGCTTGCCGCGGAATTCGCCGAGGTCGGAGAGGTACCAGGCCGTGGCAGGGTGAACCGCAAGGCTGCTGTTGGCGAATGATCGCAGGGTCGTTGTTTTCATATATTACGCCACTGATACCGAAGGAAACCCCGCACTTATTGCCCGCGCACGATGACGATATGCACCCGGTATGGCCCGTGCGCGCCGAGCACGATGGTCTGCTCGATGTCGCCGGTGCGCGAGGGGCCGGAGATGAAATTGACTGCACGCGGCATCTCCCCCAGTTCGGTGCGCGCCAGGTTCCAGGCCTCTTCCATGCCGGCGACGATGCGCGCGGCGGGGACGATGGCGATGTGGGTTTCCGGCAGCAGGCTGGTTGCCGCCGGCGTAGCGGGGCCGGAGCAGAGCATCAGCGTGCCGGTCTCGGCGACAGCGCAGAAGCAGCCGGTGATGCCGACCAGGTCGCTGCCGCTGGCCGGGCGCGCCTCGGCCGCGATCCCGGCCTGCTGCCAGGGCAGGCCGGCCAGTCCGGGCCAGCACACCGCCCGGTGCGCCAAGGCATGGCTCGCCAGATAGCGGGCGATGGCCTGCGGTACTTGTTGCAGGGTGGCGACTTCCTCGACGGTGCTCGACAGCAGCGCCGACTTCTCTCGGAAGCGGACGACCAGGTCGCCTTCGATGTGCGGCTGGGGGCCTGGCGAACGCGCCGCCAGGTAGGCGTCGAGCGCCGCGCGGCCGTTGACGGCATTCTCTGCGGTGCGGCCCAGCTTGGCGCGAATGCGGCCGAGGATGTCTTCGCGGGAACTCATGCCTGGCTCCCGCT
>CAYHXK010000383.1:0-2729 GCA_964360125.1 uncultured Sterolibacterium sp. | reverse complement strand
CAGTGCAAAGCAAGTACTTTCGATTGTACTGGACGGAACAGCCCCGACAACTCAGCCGAACCTCAAAAATTCCGCTTTGAAATCAACCTGTATTCCGGCTGCAACACTTCACCAAGGCTAAACGCCGGCTTTCGGATGCCGAAAGTCTCCTGTCCACGCGCATCTGGTGTATTTTGACCCCGCCCGCGCACTCTGCACAACTTGGACAGCACCCATACGGACAACCATGACCACGCCATTGCACTCTGCATCCGGCCGCAAGCTGGCGCCCCTCGCCCAACTCGGGAAATTCCTCCGACCCTATCGCGGCAGGCTGCTGCTGGCCTTGCTGGCGCTGACCGTAGCCGCCGCTGCGGCGCTGGTACTGCCGGTCGCCGTGCGGCAGATGATCGACCTGGGTTTCTCGAAGGCCAACGCCGAGCATATCGATCGCTATTTCCTGTTGCTGTTCGTGGTGGCCGTGGTGCTCGGCCTGTTCGTCGCGGCGCGCTTCTACCTGGTCTCGTGGATCGGCGAGCGGGTGGTGGCGGACATCCGCAGCGCCATATACCGCCACGTCATCGGCATGAGCCCGGCCTTCTTCGAGGTCACCCGCACCGGCGAGGTGCTGTCGCGCCTCACCACCGACACCACGCTGATCCAGGTCGTCGTCGGCACCAGCATGTCGATGGCCCTGCGCAGCGCGCTGATGCTGCTGGGCGGACTGGTCATGATGGGCATTACCAGCCCGCGCCTGACGACTTACACCCTCGCCCTGCTGCTGCTGGTGGTGGCGCCGATCATCCTGTTCGGCCGCCAGGTGCGCCGCCTGTCGCGCGCCAGCCAGGACCGGGTGGCCGACTCGAGCGCGCTGGCCGGCGAAAAACTCAATGCCGTGTCGACGGTGCAAGCCTTCACCCAGGAAAAACTCGAAACCGCGCGCTTCGACGACTCCGTCGAAAGCGCCTTCCGCACCGCGCTGCGACGCATCTCGGCGCGCGCCGTACTCACCGCAATCATCATCGTCATGGTGTTCGGCGCCATCGTGCTGGTGCTGTGGCTGGGCGCCCACGCGGTGCTGGACGGCTCGATGAGCGCCGGCCTGTTGAGCCAGTTCGTGCTCTACGCGGTGATGGTGGCCAGCAGCATCGGCGCCTTGAGCGAGGTGTGGGGCGATGTGCAGCGCGCCGCCGGCGCCACCGAGCGGCTGATGGAACTGCTCGCCGCGCGGCCGGATATCCTGGTGGCGGCGCATCCCGTGGCGCTGCCGACGCCGCGCGGCGAGATTAGTCTGGAGCATTTGAGCTTCCACTATCCTTCGCGGCCGGATCATCCCTCGCTGGTGGATTTTTCGCTGCAGGTGCGCCCGGGCGAGACGGTCGCGCTGGTCGGCCCTTCCGGCGCCGGCAAGAGCACGCTGTTCCAGTTGCTGCTGCGCTTTTACGATCCGCAGCAGGGCCGCATCCTCCTCGACGGCGTCGATCTGGCGCAGGCGGATCCGCATGATGTGCGACGGCACATCGGCATCGTGCCGCAGGATACGGTGCTGTTTTCCGCCGACGCCCTGGAGAACATCCGCTACGGCCGCGCCGCTGCCAGCGACGAGGAGGTCAAAGCCGCCGCCCGCGCCGCGGTGGCCGACGAATTCATCGAACGCCTGCCGCAGGGTTATCGGACCTTCCTCGGCGAGCGCGGCGTGCGCCTGTCGGGCGGGCAACGCCAGCGCATCGCCATCGCCCGCGCCATCCTGAAAAACCCGCCGCTGCTGCTGCTCGACGAAGCCACCAGCGCGCTCGACGCCGAGAGCGAGCGGCTGGTGCAGACCGCCCTGGAGCATCTGGTGCAGGGCCGCACCACCCTGGTCATCGCCCACCGCCTGGCGACGGTGCGCAAGGCCGACCGGATCATCGTGATGGACGACGGGCGCATCGTCGCCAGCGGCACGCACGCCACGCTGAGCCGCGAGGACGGACTGTATGCACGGCTCGCCGCCTTGCAGTTCGGCATGCACGCGGGATGAAGACTCAGAACATCCCGGCTCCGGCCACCACCACGACATAGCGCGCGAACTTCCCCAGCGCCATCCATAGCATGCAGGCCAGCCAGTTGAGGCGCAGCCAGCCGGCGGCGGCGCACAAGGCGTCGCCGACCAACGGCGCCCAGGCCAACACCAGGGTGGCGGCGCCGTAGCGTTGCAGCACCGCCAGCCGTGGCGGCAATTGCTTGCGCGGCAACAGGCGGGCCAGCAGGTAAGTGCTCATGCCGCCCAGGGTATTGCCGAGGGTAGCCAACGCCAGCGCCATGGCGGTCTGCTCGGGATGCCGCAGCACCACGGCAAACAACACTGCCTCCGAGCCGCCCGGCAGCAGCGTGGCGGCGAGGAAGCTGGAGACGAACAGGCCGAGCAGGCTGCCGTCGGCGGATAACAGGTATTCCATACGGACATATTACCTTGCGCCGCGGCGCCGCCGAACTCAGGATTTCACCGGCAGCTTGCCTGTTTGCGCACGCCCCTGCTAGGCTTCGCTACTTATCGACTCCGCAAAGACCGCCATGCCGCCCCGTTCCGCCCGTTTTCCGGATTACCTCGAAAAGATCCTCAACGCCCGCGTCTATGATGTGGCCATTGAAACGCCGCTGGAGCTTGCGGCGAATCTCTCGCTGCGCTGCGGCAACCGCATCCTGCTGAAGCGCGAGGATATGCAGCCGGTGTTCAGCTTCAAGCTGCGCGGCGCCTACAACAAGATCGT
>CAYHXK010000382.1:0-2744 GCA_964360125.1 uncultured Sterolibacterium sp. | reverse complement strand
CTGCCCACCAGGGTGACGACGCCGGCCACGCCGCAGGCCAGGCCGAGCGCGGCGGAACGGCTCACCGGCTGGCGCAGCCAGAGCGCGCCGAGCAAGGCGCCGAAAATCGGCGCGGACGAGTTGAGGATGGACAGCAGCGAGGCGCTGAGGGTCTGCGCGGCATAGGCGAAGAACAGGAAGGGCAGTGCCGAGTTGAGCAGCCCTATCGTCAGGAAGTGCCGCCAGTGCGCCAGCAGCTGCGGCTTGCGGCCCAGCCAGCGCGACACCAGCCAGAGAAACAGCGCGGCCAGCCCGACCCGCAGTTCGACCAGGATGCCGGGGCCGAACACCGGCGCGCCGATTCGCAGGAACAGGAAGGAGCCGCCCCAGATGGCGGCCAGGACGACCAGCCTGAGGATGCTTGCGCTATCCATGTGTGGGCTCTGGATTGCCTTGGGACTCGATGCGCATGCCACGCTCCGAAAAATAGTGTTGCAATGAGAATCAGTATGTCGGTTAAAGCAGGGATATTCGACCCGTATCTTGCTGGCCTGCCGGCGCGCGCTAAGACCCGATCACGCCCGCGCTGGTGAGTTCGGCGATGCTCCCCGCATCCAGGCCGAGCCAGCCGGACAGCACCGCCTGGGTATGTTCGCCCAGCAACGGCGGCGGCAGGCGGTATTCCACCGGGGTTTGCGACAGGCGAAGCGGGCTGGCCACCTGCGGCACGCTACCGGCCAGCGGATGCGGCATATCCACGCGCAGGCCGCGCGCGCGCACCTGCGCATCCTCGAAGACCTGCGCCAGATCGTTGATCGGGCCGCAGGGCACGCCGGCGGTTTCAAGTTCGGCGATCCAGGCGGCGGTGGTGCGCATCACCGTGGCCTGGCGCAGCAGCGGCAGCAGCACCTGGCGATGCTCGACGCGCGCGGCGTTGCCGGCGAAGCGCTCGTCCGCCGCCCACTCGGGGTGACCGGCGACGGCGCAGAATTTGGCGAACTGGCCGTCGTTGCCGATGGTCAGGAGCATGTCGCCGTCGGCAGTGGGGAAATCCTGGTAGGGCACGATGTTGGGGTGGGCATTGCCCATGCGCTTCGGAGCAATGCCCGTGGTCAGATAGTTCATGGCCTGATTGCCGAGGCAGGCTACCTGCACGTCGAGCAGGGCCATGTCTATGTATTGCCCCTGGCCCGAGACCTCGCGGTAGGCAAGCGCGGCAAGGATGGCGTTCGACGCGTACAGGCCGGTGAGGATGTCGGTCAGCGCCACGCCGGCTTTCATCGGCCCGCCACCTGGCTCTCCCTCGGCATGACCGGTGATGCTCATCAGCCCGCCCATGCCCTGGATCATGAAGTCGTAACCGGCGCGTGCCGCATACGGGCCGTCCTGGCCGAAGCCGGTGATCGAGCAGTAGATCAGGCGCGGATTGACGGCATGCAAGGCGGCATAGTCGAGGCCGTACTGGGCCAGCCCGCCGACCTTGAAGTTCTCGATGAGGATGTCGGATTTCTCCGCCAGCGCGCGCACCAGCGCCTGTCCCTGCGGACGGGTGAAGTCGATGGTGACCGACTGTTTGTTGCGATTGGCGCACAGGTAGTAGGCCGACTCGGAAGTCGCCCGGCCCTGCCCGTCCTTCAGGTAAGGCGGGCCCCAGCCGCGCGTATCGTCGCCGACGCCGGGGCGCTCGATCTTGATGACTTCGGCGCCGAGATCCGCCAGCACCTGGCCGGCCCAGGGGCCGGCGAGGACCCGCGACAGGTCGAGCACGCGCAGATGCGAGAGTGCGCCCGGCATCTCAGAAAAACGCCTGGATGCCGGTCTGGGCGCGGCCGAGGATCAGCGCATGGACATCGTGCGTGCCTTCGTAAGTGTTCACCACTTCCAGGTTGAGCATGTGGCGAATCACCCCGAACTCGTCGGAGATGCCGTTGCCGCCGAGCATGTCGCGCGCCAGCCGGGCGATGTCCAGCGACTTGCCGCAGGAATTGCGCTTCATGATGGAGGTGATCTCGGGCGTGGCCGTGCCCTCGTCCTTCATCCGCCCCAGCCGCAGGCAGCCTTGCAGGGCGAGGGTGATTTCGGTCTGCATGTCGGCGAGCTTCTTCTGGATCAGTTGGGTGGCCGCCAGCGGCCGGCCGAACTGGAGACGGTCCATGGTGTATTGGCGCGCCGTATGCCAGCAGAATTCCGCCGCGCCCAGCGCGCCCCAGGCGATGCCGTAGCGCGCCGAGTTGAGGCAGGTGAAGGGTCCCTTGAGGCCGCTCACGCCGGGCAATAGATTCTCTTCGGGGACGAACACTTCGTCCATGACGATCTCGCCGGTGATCGAGGCGCGCAAACCCATCTTGCCGTGGATCGGCGGCGCCGACAGTCCCGCCATGCCTTTCTCCAGGATGAAGCCGCGGATCACCTCATCTTCGGTCTTGGCCCAGACGACGAAGACATCGGCGATGGGCGAGTTGCTGATCCACATCTTGGTGCCGGACAGCGCATAACCGCCGCTGACTTTCTTGGCGCGGCTGATCATGCCGCCGGGATCCGAGCCGTGATTCGGCTCGGTCAGGCCGAAGCAGCCGATGAATTCTCCCGTCGCCAGCTTAGGCAGGTATTTCTTTTTCTGCGCTTCCGAGCCGAATTCAAAGATCGGCACCATCACCAGCGACGACTGCACGCTCATCATCGAGCGGTAGCCGGAATCTACCCGCTCGACCTCGCGCGCGATCAGGCCGTAGCTGACATAGTTGAGGCCGGCGCCGCCGTATTCG
>CAYHXK010000381.1:0-2768 GCA_964360125.1 uncultured Sterolibacterium sp. | reverse complement strand
CGCACCAGCACCAGCACGCAGACGTAATGGGCGCGGCGGTCGGTCTGGCCCGCCATCTCGGCGATGAGCTTCTGGTTGTTGCGCGCGTCGGATCTCGGTTCGCCGGAATAATGTGCCGAATACACGCCCGGCGCGCCGCCCAGGGCAGCGGCGCAAATGCCGGAATCGTCGGCCAGCGCCGGCAGGCCCGACAGGCGTGCGGCATGGCGCGCCTTGGCCAGCGCATTCTCGACGAAGGTGTGATGCGGTTCCTCGGCTTCGGGAATGTCGAAGTGGGACTGCGGCAGCACCTCGAAATCCAGCGGCGCGAGCAGCTGGGAAAATTCGCGCAACTTGCCGGGGTTGTTGCTGGCGAGCACTAATTTCTTCATTGGCTAACCGGCTCCGCTGTAAGTGGCGTCTGCATGGCCGTCTTCTGCGCCGCGATCAGGCGGGCGATGCCGTCCTCCGCCAGGGCCAGCAGGGCATCCAGTTCGGCGCGCGAGAAGGGCGGGCCTTCGGCGGTGCCCTGCACCTCGACGATGCCGCCGCTGCCGGTCATCACCACATTCATGTCGGTGTCGCAGCTGGAGTCCTCCGGGTAGTCGAGATCGAGCACCGGCACGCCGGCGACGATGCCGACCGAAATCGCCGCGACGAAATCGCGCAGCGGATTCTGCGCCAGCTTGCCGGCGGCGAGCAGGTGGTCGATGGCGTCGTGCAGCGCTATGCAGGCGCCGGTGATTGCGGCGGTGCGGGTGCCGCCGTCGGCTTGCAGCACGTCGCAGTCGAGGGTGATCTGGCGCTCGCCGAGCGCGGCCAGATCGGTGATGGCGCGCAGGCTGCGGCCGATCAGGCGCTGTATCTCCTGGGTGCGGCCGCTCTGCTTGCCCTTGGCCGCCTCGCGCGCCATGCGGGTGTGGGTGGAGCGCGGCAGCATGCCGTATTCGGCGGTCACCCAGCCCTGCCCCTTGCCGCGCAGGAAAGGCGGCACGTTCTCCTCGACGCTGGCGGTGCACAGCACCCGGGTGTCGCCGAATTCGACCAGCACGCTGCCTTCGGCATGGCGGGTGAACTGGCGGGTGATGCGCACTTCGCGCAATTCGTCGGGCTGACGCCCGGAAGGGCGGGTTGAGGGTTTGTTCATGCGGGGTTCCTGGTTAAATATGATGAAAGGGTTATGGGTTGCGGTTAGGTTTATTGGAAGGCCCGTTCACTGGAATACGGGCATCACCGGGGCCTCCAGCATAATACGCGGCTCCTGCTTGGGCCGAGCGTTTTTGCCAATCCAGGTAAGTGCGAGTTTCTGTTTCTTGGTCATTGGGGATTTTAAGACTTCTGTGTCACTTTCGTTTTTGCGCCACCGTTTTCTAGGCAAGCAGAAACTATCTGATTTGTCAGTTCTTTTTAGGGTATAGCGTTTTCCAGGCAAGCAAGCATCTAGCCCCAGTACGGCAGATACGCAGATACGGTAGCGACGGAAGGCGGCGGCGAGAATTTCATTGCGCGATTCGAGCGTCGCGCCGATCAGCCGGTCAACCGTTTTGCCAGGCAACAGGCTGCCCGGATTGGTGAACCCGATGCGGTCGTCGAACATATCCTGATCCGTCACCCGATGCCTCTCGCGATATGGCCTCGTCAGGTCTTCCAGCGGAATGCGCGGCTTCAACTTCGACCGGTTTTCCTTGCCGATCCATGTGAGTTTGAGTTTTTGTTCCTTCAGCATGGGGTTACATAACAATCAGTTGATTCATATGCATTTTATTGGATTTGTCGTTTTCGAGTGAAGTAAGGCCAGCCAATCACGCCCAATACGGGACGAGTTTTTGTTTCTTGGTCATTTATTGGGCTGAATCGTCATGTCATACCTATGAATTCTGTTCGGCACGTCAATTGCAATAAGCAGGCGGACACGCCAGTACCTTCTCGAAGCAGGCCATCTCTTCATGAGATAACCGGCAGCCTTCCCGAGCGTTGTAGTTGATCCTCGCCACTTTCAGCGTGCATCTATCAAAGAGCAACACACCACTGATCTGTGAAGGTGCGGCAAGCAGTTCAGCCATGGCGCCAGTCTGCCCTTGGAGTTTGTGACGCAGGTATGCCTCCAGAGAAACTGGCGACTTGTTTTGCGTCGACTGGCTGCTGAATAGTTCATCCAAGGCCCACCCAATTGCGGGACTGCTTGGGGTCATGTCGTATACCAGCGGCGACAGCCCTATCAGCAGCAGGTTGGGAGCATCCGGCAGAAACTGGCTACGGGTCGCATCGAGGTCGAGCGCAAGCTTGTTGAATACCGTGTCGTACAGCCAGCGACCCGGAGCGTATGCGTCTTGGGACTCGCAGAAGGCTTGGTTCCTGTTTTCCGCAAGAACCTCTGTGCAATGCTTTTCCCAGCGTCTCTTGGCAGCCGTGGAATCACTACGCGTCGTTATCTCGACGCCGACCGTGCGTTGTCCAATTCTGACCTTGGCATCGATGTCCCTGCCATTCGGCAGTCGCCAATCGAGTGCATCAACAGTCAGGAAGTTGCTCTTCAGCAATGCCGTCTTGGCAAATACCTCGAACAATCCACCCATCCATGGGTTGGTATTTTCTGTCTCGTCACGGAGGAACCTGCATACCGGGCTCTCGCCTAGCGGCGTTCGGTCCGACACGATTCGCAGGTCGTCATCAAGTATGTCAATCTCGGCTTCCGACGCATTCTTGAGAAACAGGAAAAAAGGTTGCCAATAAGCCCACTCCAAGTCTGTTGCAGCGCCACATTCAATCTTTGTCTCGATCTCTTCTAG
>CAYHXK010000380.1:0-2772 GCA_964360125.1 uncultured Sterolibacterium sp. | reverse complement strand
TTATTTAATATGTGACTTCAACCACCCCGCCAGCGCGGGCGATGCCGCTCACGACATGACCATTCGCCATCCTGACCTGTACTACCTGACCATCGACAGCATTGTTCAAGGCACGGCCTTCACCGCCGGTGACTTGAAAACCTGGACCCTTGGAGACCACTTTTACTCCCTGTCCTTGTTGCACCACCATGGCTTGGCGCAGCATATCGCTACGCAATGGGCGTCCGGAAGTAATTGATATTGCAACAACTTTACCGATCGCCTGGGATGGGTCAGTGAGTATTCCGCTCGGCAGACTGGCCAGGTCGCCATGATTTTTGGTTAAATCAGCCTCGGAAACGATCTGGCCTTGTGTCAGAGGGCGCGCAGTCACGAGATAGTCGGCAATGACGCGAATCCGCACCGGAACGAAAATATTCCAGCCGCCGTCACCCTGGCACTGCACATTGACAGTGGTATTTCCCCAGGCACGAGCGCCCGGAGGCAGGGAAACCTCCAGGGCAGAACAGGGAACAAGGTTGTTCTGCGGGTCGATGTGGCCAACATTAAAGCTGACCCGACCTGGCAAGCCCTTGACCTGTATTTGCAAATAGTCCTCGACGGCTTTCTTGACCGTCCCCGGATCCTGGCGAGCAGCTAAAGGAAGGGAGAGGATCAACAGCAGCAGCGCAAATATGCAGTGGGAACTTTTAGGAGGTTGCATGTTGCGATTCAACCATGCCCGCCGTGTGCTTGCAAGTTTGGCAGCAGTGTTGCCAATAGCGCGGCAAATATTGCCGAGGAGGGAAGCGGTTTGCCGCTGGCGAACTTGGGTTAGTTCGCGGTGATAGCTGAAATGCCGGCTTGAGACCACATGGCAGTCTCTGAAATAGAACTGGCACGAATGATGCATAACGACAGGCATTTGGAAAACTTTAGCCAATAAAATGATCAACCGCATCGACCAGGAGCTGAAATTTCACCAGACCGCGCTGAATCTGCGCGCTTATCGGCAGGAACTGCTCGCGTCGAACATCGCCAATGCCGACACGCCGCATTACAAGGCGCGCGATATAGATTTCAAGACGGCTCTTGAAGGCGCCGTGGGTAAAACCCAGGGCGGCGCACTACCGCTCCAGCAAACCGCGGCGGGTCATCTGCCTGCGGCCGGAACCAATCGCTTTGGCGCGGCCGTGCTGTATCGCGGCGAGCAGCAAGCGAGCGTCGATGGCAATACCGTTAGCATGGACGTGGAACGCGCTGCTTTCGCCGAAAACGCGGTGCAGATGGAGGCCATGCTGACATTTGTCAACGGACGCTTCAAGACACTGGCCAGCGCCATCCAAAGCCAGTGAGGGCCAATGCTTGCAAATGAGGAGTAAATCATGAGCGTATTCAATGTATTTACCATCGCCGGCTCCGCCCTGACCGCGCAGTCCGCCCGACTCAACACGGTGGCCAGTAATTTGGCCAATGCCGACAGCGTCGCCGGCGCCAACGGCCAGCCCTACCGCGCCAAACAAGTCGTCTTTGCCGCTACGCCGATCGGCGCCGATGGCGGGCAGGGCGTGCGAGTCACGCAAGTGGTGGAAAGCGCCGCGCCGCTGCGTCTCAACTACGAACCGAACAGCCCTTTTGCCAATGAGCAGGGCTATGTTTCCATGCCGAACGTGAATCCCGTCGAGGAGATGGTCAACATGATTTCCGCCTCGCGGTCATACCAGACCAACGCGGAAGTGATGAACACCGCCAAGTCTTTGTTGATGAAAACGCTGGCCATTGGCCAGTAATACGATGTTGAAAGGATAGAAACATGACTATCGCCAGTACCGTCGATGCCACTCAGGGCGCCTATGATTTTCAGGCGCTTAACCCGAAAGGCACAGCCACGGCGAATGCCCAATCCACTACGGCGACCCAGGATCGTTTCCTGAAGCTACTGGTGACTCAGCTAAAAAATCAGGATCCGTTGAATCCCATGGACAATGCGCAGATGACTTCGCAAATGGCCCAGATCAGCACAGTCGATGGGATTGAAAAGCTCAACACGACTCTGCAGGCCCTGATGAACAATTCCAATGCCAGTCAGTCGCTGCAGGCGGCGGCGCTGGTAGGTCGCGGCGTGCTGGTGCCGGGCAAGGGGCTGGAGTTTATCGCTGCCAGCGGATCGGCTTATGGCGGCATCGATCTGGCCGGTCCGGCGGATGCAGTGACGGTGACGATCACCGATGCCAACGGCCTAACCATGCGGACATTGAATCTGGGCGGCATGAAAGCCGGGGCGAATCCGTTCCAGTGGGATGGCAAAACCGATAGCGGTATTGTCGTTGCCGACGGCAGCTACAACATCAGCGTCACTGCCAACCAGGGCCAGAACAAGGTCGATGTCGGCAGCCTGCAACTTGGCATGGTATCGAGCGTCATGAGCGGGAGCCAGGGTGTCAGCCTGAATGTCGGTGGATTGGGTACGTTCAAGTTGTCGGACGTGAAAGAATTTCTTTAAGACGTTTCGGATCGACGGGAGAAGTAAATGGGCTTCCAGCAAGGATTAAGCGGTCTCAACGGCGCCTCCAAGGCGCTTGAAGCCATCGGCAACAACGTCGCCAACGCAGGAACAGCGGGCTTCAAGTCAGCCGGTATCCAGTTTGGCGACGTATTCGCGGCCTCTCTTTCAGGCGGCGGGGCGGGGCAAGTGGGGATTGGCGTGCAGGTCGGCAAAGTTGCGCAGATATTCACCCAGGGCAGTATCACGGTGAGTAATAACCCGCTCGATATGGCGATCAATGGCGGGGG
>CAYHXK010000379.1:0-2793 GCA_964360125.1 uncultured Sterolibacterium sp. | reverse complement strand
GCGAGGCGATCAAGGTCTCCAATGATTCGCCGGTGCTGCTCGACCGTTTTCTCAACGATGCCACCGAAGTCGACGTCGATGCCCTGTGCGACGGAGCGCAGGTGATCATCGGCGGCATCATGGAGCACATCGAACAGGCGGGGGTGCATTCGGGCGATTCCGCCTGTTCGCTGCCGCCGCATACCTTGTCGCAGGAAATCCAGGACGAGTTGCGCCGCCAGACGGAAATCATGGCCAAAGGCCTCAATGTCGTCGGCCTGATGAATGTGCAGTTCGCCATCCAGGGACAGGGAGACGCTGCGGTGGTGTATGTCCTTGAAGTCAATCCGCGTGCCTCGCGCACCGTGCCCTTCGTTTCCAAGGCCACCAGCCTGCCCCTGGCGAAAATCGCCGCGCGCTGCATGGCCGGCCGCAGTCTGGCCGATCAAGGAATCACGGCCGAAGTGATTCCCCCCTACTACTCGGTCAAAGAGGCGGTATTCCCCTTCGCCAAGTTTCCCGGCATCGATTCCATCCTCGGCCCGGAGATGAAATCCACCGGCGAGGTGATGGGTGTCGGCCGCAGTTTCGCCGAAGCCTTCGTCAAGAGCCAGCTCGCGGCCGGCACCAAGTTGCCGGTCAGCGGCCGCGCCTTCATCAGCGTCAAGCCCGGCGACAAGACCAAGGCGGTGGACGTGGCGCGCGAGCTGGCCGAGATCGGCTTTACCCTGGTGGCCACGCGCGGCACCGCGGCGGCGATCGCCGCGGCCGGCCTGCCGGTGACGGCGGTCAACAAGGTCGCCGAAGGTCGTCCGCACATCGTCGACATGATCAAGAACAATGAGATCACCTTGATCGTCAATACCGTCGAGGAGAAACGCTCGGCCATCGTCGATTCGCGTTCGATCCGCACCAGCGCCATGGCTGCCCGGGTGACCTTGTTCACCACCGTGGAAGGTGCGCGTGCCGCCTGCGCCGGGATGCGTCATCTGGCCGACCTGGAAACCTATGCCTTGCAGGCGCTGCATGCCGAATTGCAGACTGAATTGAAGCGGCCGCTATGAGCAAGTTTCCCATCACCATCAATGGCGCGGAGTTGCTGCGCGCCGAATTGCAGCGCCTGAAGACCGTCGATCGGCCCAATGTCATCGCGGCCATTGCCGAGGCGCGTTCGCACGGCGACCTGTCGGAAAACGCCGAATATGACGCCGCCAAGGAGCGCCAGGGCTTTATCGAGGGGCGCATCAAGGAGGTCGAGGGCAAGCTCGGCAATGCCCAGATCATCGACCCGAAACTGCTCGATGCGGACGGTCGAGTGGTCTTCGGCGCTACCGTCGAACTGGAGGATATCGAGGGCGACAAGACCGTCACCTATCAGATCGTCGGCGACGACGAGGCCGACATCAAGGCCGGCAAGGTCTCCATCAATTCCCCGGTGGCGCGCGCCCTGATCGGAAAGTACGCAGGCGATATCGCCGAAGTGCACACCCCCGGCGGGGTGCGCGAGTATGAAGTCCTCGACGTCAAATACTTCTGAACGCAAGATGCTTACGTTGCTTAGTTCTTAAAAACCGATGAACAAGTTCGCTGAGGCGATCTACCGGTTGACCATCACATGGTGGGTCGGTGCGCTGTTTACGATCGGTTATCTGGCTGCGCCGACGCTTTTCGCACAACTGGCGGATCGCGCCCTGGCGGGTAACCTGGCGGGTGAAATGTTCAAGTGGGTGGCCTGGCTGGGCATAGTCTGCGGCGCTTATCTGCTGCTGTTTCTGGTTGCAAAGCGCGGCTTCGGCGTATTCAAGTCATTGATATTCTGGCTGGTATTGCTGATGCTGGGCATGACTATTGCCGGCTACTTCGGCATCGCCCCGATTTTGGCCCAGTTGAAGGCCGACGCCTTGCCGCGCCAGGTCATGGAGAGCGCCTTGCGCGATCGTTTTGCCACCTGGCACGGCATCTCCAGCGGACTGTATTTGGTCGAAAGCCTGCTCGGAGCGGTGTTGGTGCTGGTGCAGGAGCGCTGGAAAAGCTGATGGTGCGATATCAGCGCACTCCCTGAATCAGGTGCGCGTGGGCCGGCGTGGTTTGCCCAGGATGATTTTGCGGGCGCGGGCGGCCTTGTCGGTCTTGGCGGCCGCAGCCTTCTTGGAGAGTTTTGGGCGTGCCCGGTGGCTGGCTGGTTTAGCCTGCACCTCAACTTCCACTGCCGCGGGGTTTTCTCGCCACACCACCAGCAGGTGGCCGATGTGTTGCACCGGGGCGGCTTTCAGTTCGCTGCATAGCTCCATCAGCAGCGCTTCGCGTTGTTCGCGCTCGGCAGCATAGACACGAATTTTGATGAGTTCGTGGGCCGTCAGGCTGCGGTCGATTTCCTTGAGCACAGTTTCGGTCAGTCCCTTCTGGCTGATACTGACGACCGGATTGAGGGCGTGGGCGCGGGCGCGCAGGGCGCGGCGCTGGCTTGGCGTTATAGTGCCGGGTTCGTGTGGATCGTTCATGGGAGCATTGTAACCGTTTGAAGAAGCACAAGACCAATAAGGCGTGGATGCACGAGCATGTCACCGACCCCTACGTGCAGCGGGCGAAGGCGGAGGGCTGGCGCTCGCGCGCGGCTTTCAAGCTGATCGAGATCGACGAGAAGGACCGCCTGCTCAGGCCCGGCATGACGGTGGTCGATCTGGGCGCGGCGCCGGGGAGCTGGTCGCAGTATGCCGCCAGGCGGATACAGCCGGGCGGCCGCCTGTTCGCCCTGGACATCCTGGCCATGGCGTCGCTGGACGGCGTCGATTTCATTCAGGGCGATTTTCGCGA
>CAYHXK010000378.1:0-2813 GCA_964360125.1 uncultured Sterolibacterium sp. | reverse complement strand
CGGCGAGCGACTTCAGCGGGCGCTTGTTGGCGCCGGTCATGGCCTTGCCGCGGCGGCCGTTGTCGAGCAGCGAATCGACGGCTTCCTGCAGCATGCGCTTTTCGTTGCGCACGATGATGTCCGGCGCCTTGAGTTCCAGCAGGCGCTTCAGGCGGTTGTTGCGGTTGATGACGCGGCGGTACAGATCGTTCAGGTCCGAGGTGGCGAAGCGGCCGCCATCCAGCGGCACCAGCGGGCGCAGGTCGGGCGGCAGCACCGGCAGCACTTCGAGAATCATCCATTCCGGCTTGATGCCGGAATGGCGGAAACCTTCCAGCAGCTTGAGGCGCTTGGAAAGTTTCTTGATCTTGGCCTCCGAACCGGTGGTTTCAAGCTCCTGACGCATGGTCTCGATTTCGCGCGGGATATCCAGGGTGCGCAGCAGTTCGCGCACGCCTTCGGCGCCCATTACCGCGGTAAAGTCGTCGCCGTATTCCTCGACCTTGGCCAGGTAATCGTCTTCCGTCAGCAATTGGGCGCGATTCAGCGGCGTCATGCCGGGGTCGACCACCACGAAAGCTTCGAAATACAGCACCCGCTCGATATCCCGCAGGGTCATGTCGAGCACCATGCCGAGACGGCTCGGCAGGCTCTTGAGGAACCAGATGTGGGCAACCACCGAGGCCAGCTCGATGTGCCCCATGCGCTCGCGGCGCACCTTGGACTGGGTGACTTCGACGCCGCATTTCTCGCAGATCACGCCGCGATGCTTGAGGCGCTTGTACTTGCCGCACAGGCACTCATAGTCCTTGACCGGGCCGAAGATCTTGGCGCAGAACAGGCCGTCGCGCTCCGGCTTGAAGGTGCGGTAATTGATGGTTTCCGGCTTTTTTACCTCGCCGTAGGACCACGAGCGGATCTTGTCCGGCGACGCGAGCCCGATGGTGATCGCGTCGAATTCTTCTTCCTGCGTAACCTGCTTGAACAGATCGAGTAGTGCTTTCATTTCTATCTCCAGTGAGGAGTGGGGTGTTGGGAGTGAAGAGTGATGGGGGTCTGGAGTTGCTCTCCTTACCCCTCACGCCTCACGCCTCACTACAAAATCAAAAACGCTCCAGATCTATGTCGATACCCAGGGAGCGGATTTCCTTGACCAGCACATTGAAGGATTCCGGCATTCCGGCCTCGATCTTGTGCTCGCCCTTGACGATGCTTTCGTAGACCTTGGTACGGCCATTCACGTCGTCGGACTTGACCGTCAGCATCTCCTGCAATACGTAGGACGCACCGTAGGCTTCCAGCGCCCATACTTCCATTTCGCCGAAACGCTGTCCGCCGAACTGCGCCTTGCCGCCCAGCGGTTGCTGGGTAACCAGGCTGTAGGGGCCCGTCGATCGGGCATGCATCTTGTCGTCAACCAGGTGGTGCAACTTCAGCACATGCATATAGCCGACGGTCACCTGGCGTTCGAAAGCATCGCCGGTGCGCCCATCGTACAAAGTCACCTGGCCGGAGCGCGGCAGTCCCGCCAGTTCCAGCATGGCCTTGATCTCGGACTCGTTGGCGCCGTCGAACACAGGCGTGGCAAACGGCACGCCATTGGTCAGGTTTTGCGCCAACTCGATCACCTCGACATCGCTCAAACCGGCGATGTCCTCATGCTTGCCGCTGGAGTTGTAGATCTTGTTGAGGTATTTGCGGAGTTCGGTAGTCGCCGTGTGTTTTTTCAGCATCTCGCCGATCTTGTGGCCCAGACCCTTGGCGGCCCAGCCGAGGTGGGTCTCGAGGATCTGGCCGATGTTCATCCGCGACGGCACACCGAGCGGGTTGAGCACGATATCCACCGGAGTGCCGTCCGCCATGCAGGGCATGTCCTCGACCGGCACGATACGCGAGACGACGCCCTTGTTGCCGTGACGTCCCGCCATCTTGTCGCCCGGCTGGAGGCGGCGCTTGACCGCCAGATACACCTTGACCATCTTCTGCACGCCGGGCGGCAGTTCGTCGCCCTGCGTCAGTTTTTTCTTCTTCTCCTCGAAGGCGATATCGAAGTCCTTGCGCGTCTGTTCCAGGCTCTCGCGCAGACTCTCGAGTTGCTGGGCCGTCTCGTCGCTGGCCAGGCCGATGTCGAACCAGTGGTGCGGATCGATAGCCTCCAGGTAGGCCTTGGTGAGCTTGGTGCCCTTGGCCAATTTTTTCGGTCCCTTGTTGGCAACCTTGTTCACCAGCAGTTTTTCGATCCGCGCGAAAGTATCGCGCTCGACGATGCGCATCTGGTCGGCCAGGTCGGTCTTGTAGCGCCGCAATTCGTCGTCGATGATCTGCTGCGCACGCTTGTCGCGCTCGATGCCTTCGCGGGTGAATACATGGACGTCGATGACCGTGCCGACCATCCCCGAGGGGACGCGCAGGCCGGTGTCTTTTACGTCGGAAGCCTTCTCGCCGAAGATGGCGCGCAGGAGTTTTTCCTCCGGCGTCAATTGGGTCTCCCCTTTAGGGGTGACCTTGCCGACCAGCACATCGCCGGCTTCGACTTCGGCGCCGATATACACAATGCCGGACTCATCCAGGCGAGCCAATTGCGCTTCGCCCAGCGTGGCGATGTCGCGGGTGATTTCCTCGGCGCCGAGCTTGGTATCGCGCGCGACGGCCGTCAACTCCTCGATGTGGATCGAGGTAAAGCGATCTTCGGCGACGACGCGCTCGGAGATCAGGATGGAGTCCTCGAAGTTGTAGCCGTTCCACGGCATGAACGCCACCAGCATGTTCTGGCCCAGCGCCAGCTCGCCCAGGTCGGTCGAGGCGCCGTCTGCGATCACGTCGCCCTTGGCGAG
>CAYHXK010000377.1:0-2829 GCA_964360125.1 uncultured Sterolibacterium sp. | reverse complement strand
TGCTCGGGCCGGTGCAATTTCTGGAACGGTTAATACGGGCAAGACTGCCGCAACCATTCCCACCACCTCATATGTTGCTGGCACTTACAATGTCTGCTATCAGGTGACTGGCACTACGGCTATCCCGGCGCAAACCGTCACTTCGTCGCTGGCCGTGACTGCCGCCGCCAACTCGACGGCTGCCAGTTTTGCTGCCGCCACCGTGGGTACCATCGTGCGTGACGGCGCCGCCGCCACCGTGCTGAACATTCCCAACTCGGCTAATACCGATCTGGGTTATGTCCGTATCAGCAACATTGGCTCCAGTGCCGGCAAAGTTACCGGTACGATGTATGCCGAAGATGGTTCTGTTCTGGGTACTGCCGGCGTCACCTTGTCTGCCAGCTTGGCCGCAAGATCGACTCTGGTACTGAGCGTTCCCAACCTGGTCAGCCAGTTTGGCGTAACGACCTGGACTGGCCGCGCGAAAATGGAAATCATCGGCGAGATTCCGGCTGCTTCGCTGCGTGTTCAGAACCTGGTTCGTACGGCGAACGGTACTCTGGTCAACGTATCTGGTTCCACCATTAATTAATAAGCCTGTTGTTCCGGGTAGCAATCCCTTGAAAAGGGCGGCGCAAGCCGCCCTTTTCATTGTTTCCTCTAAAAGGGGTCAGAACCCTTTTTTATTCGACATACATTGACATGTAAGGCGAGCTGATGATACTTTAACGCCTTCATCCTCGAACGAAGGGGGCGTCATGCGAACAACATTGAATCTTGACGATCAATTGCTCATTTCCGCCAAGCATCGGGCTCTCGAAGAGAACGTATCCCTGGCTCGCGTGATTGAAAGCGCGTTGCGCGAGTCTTTGGCCAAGCCGAGGGCAATGCGGGAAACGATACGGTTGATAACGGCGTCCGGGCCCGGTGTCAAACCGGGGGTGGACTTGGATAATGGACGTTCGTTACTGGACATCATGGTCGATCCAGCATGATGTTGATGGATGTGAATGTGCTGGTTTATGCGCACCGGGAAGACGTGAAGGATCATCGGGCGTACCGCGACTGGCTGGAGTCGGTGGTCAATTCCAATACGGCTTACGGTTTTTCAGAGCTGGTATTGAGCGGTTTTATCCGGGTGGTAACCCATCCGAAAGTGTTCGAAACGCCGAGCTCCCTGGAAGTGGCAATCGCCTTTGCGCAACAATTCAGGACGGCGGAGCACGCGGTCTGTTTGGCGCCCGGGGGAAATCATTGGGATTTGTTTTTGCAGTGCGTGCAGTCGATTTCCGCGCAGGGCAACGATATTCCAGATGCTTACCATGCGGCGCTGGCGCTGGAGTGGGATTGCGACTGGGTCACCACCGACAAGGGATTTCGCCGTTTCAAGGGATTGCGTGTGCGCCATCCATTCAAATAAAGCTGCGCCATGCCGAGAAAGCCGCGTTTTTACGTGCCCGGAGCGCCCGTTCATGCGGTTCAGCGGGGACATAACCGTTCCTCAATTTTCTTTGGCGATCTCGATTATCTGGAATATCTGCGTTGCCTGAAACAGGCGAGCGATAGCTGCGGCTGTGCGGTCCATGCCTATGTGCTGATGACCAACCATGTGCATTTGCTGCTGACGCCGGAGCGTGCCGACTCGGTGGGGCGCTTGTTTCAGAGTTTGGGGCGTCATTTTGTGCGATACGTCAACGCAACCTATCAACGACATGGCGGTTTGTGGGAGGGCCGCTATAAGTGCAACGTCATTGAGTCGCAGGCCTATCTGCTGTCGTGCATGCGCTATATTGAACTGAATCCGGTCAGGGCCGGCATGGTGGATCATCCGGCCAACTACCGCTGGTCCAGCTACGCCGCCAATGCGCTGGGGGTAAGTAATGCCGTCCTGACGGCGCACACCGAGTATGTGACTTTGGGCCGTTTGTCGGACAATCGCCAGTCTGTTTATCGCGACCTGTTTGACGGGGGTTCGACTTCCGACGAGTTGAAGCTGTTGCGGTGTGCCTTGCAAACCGGGACGCCGCTGGGCAACGAGAGGTTCAAGGCGGAAATTGAGGCGTCACTGGACATATTGGTGGGTCATGCGCGTCGCGGCAGGCCGGAGAAGCAGAAAGCTTAGCGACAGAAAATACCATTTTCATGAGGCGGGTGTTGCACACTTCGCAGTAGTAACCTTAATCGAGAAGCCAGACCATGCGCTATTGTTTCGTTTTTGTCTGCCAGCAGGGCGAACTGGAGCTTAAAGCCCTGTTGCTCGCGGCCTCGCTGCGACGTTTTCTGAGTGTCGAGCATGAATTGGCGGCCGCGCTGCCGCAACCGGAAAGCCAGTGGGGATGTCCGTCGGAAAGAACCCTGGCCCTGCTGGCTGGCTGGGGTGTGCGGACGCTGCCAATTACGAATCCTTTCGGCCAGGATTACCCGATCGGCAACAAGCTGGCCTGTCTGCAAATCGAAACCGGCGCGGACAAGATAGTGTTCCTGGATTCCGACATGCTTTGCATGCGCAAATTTCAAGGAGAGAGGCGTTTCGAGGAGTTCGAAATAAACGTCAAGCCGGCGGATTTGGCCACCTTCGGTTCAAGTAAGGAGCATTGGCAACGTGCCTACTCCAGTTGTGGTTTGCTCCTGCCCACGACGCGCATGTTAGCCACAGTATCGGGCGAACTGATGCCGCCATATTTCAATGCCGGATTAGTCGCGGCGCACCGCGAAGCAGACTTGGCCCCGGCATGGATCGAGTGCGCGCGCGCCATCGATGCCGATCCTTCCATCCCCGACAAGCGCCCCTGGCTGGACCAGATCGCCCTCCCGGTAGCCTAGGCGAAATTGGGCTTGAGCGTCGAT
>CAYHXK010000376.1:0-2837 GCA_964360125.1 uncultured Sterolibacterium sp. | reverse complement strand
CGCAGTACCAGGGTCTGTACTACCCGAACGCGGACGACCACGACCTGGCGTTGATCAGCGCACCGCAGGCCTGGGCGCTGGCGGGCGGTTCCGGCAGCGCCGGCGCGGGCATCAAGGTCGCAATCATCGACAGCGGCATCGACATCACCCACCCCTGCTTCAGCGACGCGGGCTATCCCGCGCAGACGAAGCTTGGCTCCCCCAGCCTGACCAACAACAAGGTGATCGCTGCCAAAGTGTTCAGCAACAGAACACCGCAGCAGAATTTCACGCCCGAGGCAATCCAGGCGCATGGCACCCACGTCGCCGGAACGGTGGCCTGCAACTTCAATACCCCCTACGGCAACCCGGCGCTGGTGAATGGCATCCCCACCTACGCCATGTCGGGCGTCGCGCCGCGCGCCCTGTTGGGCAACTACAACGTGTTTCCCGGTGCACTCGGCGGCGCACGTTCCGAAGACATCATGAACGCGCTCGAGGCCGCCTACGAGGACGGCTTCGACATCGCCAACATGAGCCTGGGCGGCGGCGCCAACGGCATCCAGGACCTGCTGACGGTAGCCGTGGACAACCTCGACCAGGCCAATATGGTGGTCGCGGTGGCCTCCGGCAACTCGGGCCCTGGGCTGTACACGGTTGAATCTCCGGGATCGGCGGCGCGCGCGCTGACTGCCGGCGCGGCATCGGTCGGCCACTTCATCGGCACACCGATCACCGTTGGCGCTGTCACCGCCGCCGGCGTCAGCGGCGAATTTTCCACGGTGACGGCCAATCTGACGGCTCCTCTGGGCGTAACGACCACTGCACCCGTCAACGCCGCCACTGGGCTCAGCACTGCATGTTCTCCACTGGTCTCCGGCAGTCTTAACGGCAGGATTGCATTGATCTCGCGCGGCGTCTGCTCCTTCTCCACCAAGATCCGCAACGCGCAGAACGCGGGAGCGATTGCCGTACTGGTTTCCAACAACGTTGCCGGCGATGGCATCGGGATGGCCCAGGATGGCACGCCGAATCAGCCCAGCGTGCCCGCCTACAACGTTTCCTTGAACGATGGGGCGGCACTCAAACTCCACCCTACCGAGTCAACCACCATCTCGGCGGCACAGGCTTACCTGGTGACCTACAACGACGACTTCATGGCCGGTTTCAGCAGCCAGGGACCGACCGATGTCGACTTCCGCGTCAAACCCGACGTGGTGGCCCCGGGAGTCAACGTGTTGAGCTCGATCCCGCATGCCTACTGTGCGCTGCCGCCGTGCTTCGCCTTCTTCCAGGGCACCTCGATGGCCACGCCGCATCTGGCGGGCTCCGCCGCGGTGGTGCGGCAGCAGCATGCGGACTGGTCGGCAGCCGAGGTGCGTTCGGCCATCGTCAACACCGCCACACGCGGCGTGCTGCGCAGCGCCTCGACCGGCGCCTTGCAGAACAACGTCAACATCAACGGCGCCGGGCGTGAGAATTTGCTCGCTGCGGTCGGCGCGACGGTCGGCATCGACCCGGTGAGCCTGAGCTTCGGCGCGGTACCCTCGGGCAGCGGCCAGACGCGCCAGATGACCGCGACGTTGACCAATCTGAGCGCCTACGTGCAGACCTACTCACTGAGCATCAGCGGCCAGCCCGCCAGCGGCGTGGTCTACAGCGTCGATCAAGCGACGCTGACGATTGCAAGTGGCGCCAAGGCCAGCGTGACCGTGACAATGTCCGCCAGTCAGGGCGCGTTGGTCGGGGGCAGGCAGGCTTATCTCGAAGTCAATCTCGGGAACGCGAACATCGGCCACGCCGCTTTGTTTACGTTGATCAAGTGAGTCCTCGGGGCAACGGGCGCCAAGGCGCCCGCTGCCCCGCCCGGCATCGATTCAGTCACCGTTACTGAAGCCAGATTTCGGCGTCAAGCAGGTGGACGAACTGCGTTAGGTCTGCGCTTGAAATACTGTCTATAACAACAGATCAATGCACTTCCCGCGTTTCGAGGAAACGCACTTCCGGAAAGCGTTCCTGGGTCAGCTTGAGATTGACCTGGTTGGGCGCCAGATAGACGTAGTCGCCGGCGCCGTCCAGGGCGACGTTGTTGGGATACTTGTCAGTTAGCTGCTTGAGCGCCTCGTCGCTGCCGCGCAACCAGCGCGCCGTGGACACCGGATAGGGTTCGAAGATGGCATCGACGCCGTATTCATGTTCCAGCCGGTGCGCCACCACGTCGAACTGCAGCGTGCCCACCGCGCCGAGGATCATGTCGTTCGAGGCGACCGGGCGGAACAACTGGGTGGCGCCCTCCTCCGCCAGTTGCTGCAAGCCTTTCTGCAACTGCTTCAGCTTGATGGGGTTTCTCAGGATGGCGCGCTGGAAAAACTCCGGGGCGAACGCCGGGATGCCGGTGAAATGCAGATCCTCGCCTTCGCTGAAGCTTTCGCCGAGGCGCACCGTGCCGTGGTTGGGAATTCCGATGATGTCCCCGGCATAGGCTTCGTCGGTGGTGTTGCGGTCGCGCGCCATGAAAGTGATGGCGTTGTTGACCGTGATCGCCTTGCCGCCCGCCACCTGCTTGATTTTCATGCCGCGCTCGAAGCGTCCGGAACAGACCCGCAGGAAGGCGATGCGGTCGCGGTGCTTGGGGTCCATGTTGGCCTGGATCTTGAACACGAATCCGGAGAACTTGTCTTCAAAGGGATCGACCGTGCGCGTCTCCGCCGGGCGCGCGAGCGGGCCGGGCGACAGCTCGACCACAGCGTCGAGCAAGGACTGTACGCCGAAGTTGTTGGCCGCCGAGCCGAAGAACACCGGCGACTGCTTGCCGGCCCGGTACGCTTCAGCATCGAAGGTATGCGAAGCGCCGCGCA
>CAYHXK010000375.1:0-2847 GCA_964360125.1 uncultured Sterolibacterium sp. | reverse complement strand
CGCGGGCTGGTGTCGATGTGTTTGTAGCGGGCCATGGGAGTGCTTCCAAAGGGAACACGCTTATGACACTTGATATCCCGTTTGGTTCACAGCAGAATGCGTGAATGTTTAGACTTTTTCTACACCATCGTTAGGTGTCTGGCATATGGCCGCCCTGGTCCGCCTTACAAAGCTTGACGCCATTAGAGCGCAGCTAAACGCTGCGATTGAAATGTTCTTCACGTCGGAGAACATCGTTGCAACTCATACGCTCGCCGCTGCTGCCTACAACGCTCTGAAAGACATTGCAAAACATGAAGGGGCTGAACATCCATTTATCAAGAGCGAATATCTTCAGTCGTTAACGGAGGCAGAACAAACTCGAACAATCAAGCTTCTGAACGAGCCAGAGAACTTCTTCAAACACGCTGATCGCGATCCAAACGCCGCGATCCAATTCAATCCAGAGTTAACCGAGTTGTTCTTGATTGACGCCTGCGCGTACTTCCGAGGTACGGATATTGCGAGACCTAAGCATTGCGATGCGCTCAAGATCTGGGCGGGAAAGACAAAAGACGAAATCCCCCACGACAGTGGCCTCCGTGCGATAGTGGACACCTCACGAGAAGTACTCAAGTCCAAAGGTAAGCGGGAGTTTTGGGCAATGTACAACCAGCACTTTGCATCGCGCCATGACACCTCTCTCAAGAAACACACTCCAAGTAACTGAAAGTGAGGAAAGTTTTAAACGGCCTCTGGAATCGGAGTGAGTTGGAAGCCGAGTTTTTCGGCACGCTTGGCCAAGTGGTGCATGACCCGCTGGCGATAACGTTCCTCGAAATAGTCCTGTCCTTGATCGGTGTATTCCGTGCCCTTGGTCAGCATCGTGTAGATGAGGCGGGCAAGCTTGTGCACGGTGGCGGTGATCGCCTTGGGACGATCCAGTCGGGCGCACAAGCGACGAAAGTAGGCGCCCAGCGAGGATTGGCTACTGCGCAATGCCGCCGCCGCCAATCGCAACGCCTGCGCCGCCCGGTTGGCCGTGCGCTTGCTGGCTCCCGAGAGCACCTTGCCACCGGAAATCTTCGTCCCCGGACAGAGCCCCAGCCACGATGCGAAATGTTTTGCACTCTTGAACCGCGACATGTCGGGGCCGACTTCGGCAATGACTTTCAGCGCCGTCGTCGTGTCGATGCCGTTGATGCGCGTCAGGTCCACACCGCACATCCCGAAGAGATAGGCCCGAACGTCAAACTTCGGCGCGTTGCGCGCCCGCGAGCGGCGCTTGGCCTTGCCCGGATCGCCGACGTCGTCCTGTTGCAGCGCGGCCAGCATGACTTCGAGTTGTCGGTCGCAGGCAGCCAACTGTTCGCCGTAGGCATCGAACAGCGCCACCGCCTGGCCCAGGGCGAATAGATGCTCGGGGCGCCAGTTGCCGCGCAAGGATTTCTCGATATCGGCCTCGGACGCGCGGATGCGGACGTTCTTCATCTTCGACAGGACCTTGCCGTCGCGCTCGCCGGCGATGATGGCGCGCACGATCTTCTGCCCCGTCTCGCCGACGATGTCGGAGATGACGTTGGCCAACTGCACGTTCATCTGCGCCAGCGCCTTCTGCATGTGCTGGACGTGCCGCGCCTGGTAGGCAAGCAGCATGTCCCGCTGGCGCGACACCGCCCGCAGGGCGCATATCTCGTCTTTCGGACGGAAGGCGCCAGACAACAAGCCGTAGCTCATCAACTGCTGCAACCACTGGCAATCGAGGACATCGGACTTGCGGCCGGAAACGTTCTTCACGTGTCGGGCATTGACGAGATACACAGTAAAACCGCGCGACTCCAGCAACTCGAACAGCGGTATCCAGTAAACGCCCGTCGATTCCATCGCCACGATATCCACGTCACAGGCCTTCAGCCAGTCGGCCAGGGTATTGAGGTCGTCGGTGAAGCTCTTGAATTCGCGCACCGGTTCGTCGTCCCGATCCGCTGGTACCGCTACAAAGTGGCTCGCCGAGCCAATGTCGATCCCTGCCGCGTTGGGATGGGCCAGTTCCAGTACTGCTCTCTTGCGTCGCACCATAGCTTCCTCCATCATCTCGTTTGGAATGCCGCGCCGGTTCGGGTACGTCGTTGTACTCACTCTCTCAAACGGGATGGTCGCTTTCACGACCTCACCAATGTCGCCGACGTGACCCAGGACCACGCTAACCCTCGGGCAGGCACGCTCCAGTGGCTCTTCGGTCTTCTCCAGCACGGCATTCCACCTTACATCAGTGGCATAATCACCGCATGTTTCTTTCAAACGCCTTGCGGCCGCAGGCCGATTACTTCGCTAACCCGGCGGCCAGCAATTGGGAAACCAGATATTCCCGGCTGTGGCTGTAACGGCCGCTCGGATTGAACGCGAAATTGCCCTGCGCCGGCGCCAGTTCCTCTACCGAGGCAATCAGCAGCCCGCCGTCGCCCAGGGCGTTGGCGGCAGCCTGCAGTAGCTTTTCCAGGCTGCCGAAATAGATCAGGGCATCCGCAATCACGATCAGGTCGAATGTGCTGGCAGTGTTTGCCAGATATTCCGCCATTTCCGCCTTGTCGAGCGCGCCATAGACGTTCTTTTCCGCCGCAACCGCCAGGCTCTTTGCCGACAAGTCGACCCCGATCAGGGTTTTGGCGCATTGCGCCAGGTGCGGGCCGCACAGTCCGGTGCCGCAGCCAGCGTCCAGCACGCGGAGTGTTCCGGCGGGTATGGCCAGATCACCCAGAATCCGTCCGATCCTCTCGGGGATCCTGTAGGCAAGACTGTCGACCAGCTTGGCTTCGATGGTCCCGGCATAATCGTCGAAGTGCGCCTCGCTATCGGCATTGCTGGCGC
>CAYHXK010000374.1:0-2854 GCA_964360125.1 uncultured Sterolibacterium sp. | reverse complement strand
GTTGGCTTGCATTCCGATTTCCCTGGAGATGACGATGGCAAAGGAACATTTGATTATTTTCGATACCACCTTGCGCGATGGCGAACAGAGCCCGGGCGCCTCGATGACGCGGGAGGAGAAGGTGCGCATCGCCCGCCATCTCGAAAAAATGCGCGTCGACGTGATCGAGGCCGGCTTTCCCGCCGCTTCCAATGGGGATTTCGAAGCGGTGAAAGCCGTTGCCGAGGCAATCAAGGAGAGCACGATTGCCGCGCTGTGCCGCACCAACGACAAGGATATCGCCCGCGCGCTGGAGGCGATCAAGCCGGCCAGATCCGGCCGCATTCATACTTTCATCGCCACTAGTCCGATCCACATGGAAAAGAAGCTGCGCATGTCGCCGGACGAGGTGATTGTTGCCGCAGTGAATGCCGTGCGCTTCGCCCGCAATGGCACCGACAACATCGAGTTTTCCCCGGAAGATGCGGGACGTTCCGAACTGGATTTCCTCTGCCGCGTCATCGAAGCGGTGATCAAGGAGGGCGCCACCGTCATCAACATCCCGGATACGGTCGGCTACAACGTGCCGGAGCAGTTCGCCGAACGCATTAAAAACTTGCGCGAGCGCATCCCGAATGCCGACAAGGTGGTCTGGTCGGTGCATTGCCACAACGATCTCGGCCTGGCCGTCGCCAATTCCCTGGCGGCCGTCATGACCGGGGCGCGCCAGGTGGAATGCACCATCAACGGCCTCGGAGAGCGCGCCGGCAATACTGCGCTGGAGGAGATCGTCATGGCGGTGCGGACGCGCCAGGATATCTTTCCCTGCGATACGCACATCGACACGACCCAGATCCTTGCCGCCTCGAAAATGGTCTCCGGCATTACCGGTTTCCCGGTTCAGCCGAACAAGGCCATCGTCGGCGCCAACGCCTTTGCGCATGAGGCCGGAATTCACCAGGACGGCGTGCTGAAGCATCGCGAAACTTACGAAATCATGCGTGCCGAAGATGTCGGCTGGAACGCCAACAAGCTCATCCTCGGCAAGCACTCAGGCCGTACGGCATTCAGGGCCCGCCTGAAGGAACTCGGCATCGTGGTCGAGTCGGAGCAAGTGTTGAATTCCGCTTTCACCCGCTTCAAGGAACTTGCCGACAAGAAACACGATATTTTCGACGAGGATCTGCACGCCCTGATGAGCGACGAGGCGGTGACACCGGAACAGGAGCATTATCGTCTGGTGTCGTCCCGCTTTCATTCCGAGACTGGCGAAACCCCCAGCGCGCATGTCACTCTTTTGGTCGGCGGCGCCGAACGACACGCCGAAGCGGAGGGAAGCGGTCCGGTGGATGCGGCTTTCAAGGCCATCGAGAGTGTTTCGTTGAGCGGTGCCGACTTGCTGCTGTATTCGGTAAACAGTATTACTACCGGCACCGATGCTCAAGGCGAAGTCACAGTGAGATTGTCCAAGGATGGACGTATCGTGAATGGACAGGGTTCCGACACCGACATTATCGTCGCTTCCGTCAAGGCCTATCTCAACGCGCTCAATCGGCTCGAATCCACGCTGGAGCGGGTCAATCCCCAGGTGTGATCCTTTGGCCATGGATTGCGGCTGACCATCCAAAGCGGTCGATATTGTCCGAAAGTATTCATTTCATGTTCGCCAACATTGCCGCCTACAAGTTCGTCGCCATCGAGGAGCGCGACGCCTTGCGCGCGAGTCTGCATCGGTACTGTCTTCAACTCGACCTGAAAGGCACGATCCTGCTGGCGCCGGAAGGGATCAATCTGTTTCTGGCAGGGACTAAATCGGCAATCGACGATTTTCTCTCGCAGCTTCGGGCCGATCGGCGCTTCTCCGATATCCAGGCTAAATGGAGCTGGTCGGAATTCGTCCCCTTCAAGCGCTTGCGCGTGAAACTGAAGAAGGAGATCGTCACCTTGCGGGTCGGCGGCATCGACCCGGTCAATGCGCCTGCGCCGCTGCTGCCAGCGGTTGAGTTGAAACGCTGGTATGAGGAAGGACGGGATTTCGTCATCATCGACGTGCGCAACGAGTGGGAATATGCAGTGGGTACGTTCGATCATGCGATCAACCCGCATCTCAAGCGTTTTGGTGAATTTCCTGCAGCAGGCGACACCTTGCTGGAGTTCAAGCATAAGACCGTGGTGACTTTTTGCACCGGCGGCATCCGCTGCGAGAAGGCAGCGCCATTTCTGCAGTTGCAGGGATTCCAGGACGTGTACCAACTGCAAGGGGGCATTCTGAAATATTTCGAGGAATGCGGCGGTGCGCATTGGCAGGGCAATTGCGTGGTGTTCGACGAGCGTGGCGCACTCGATCCTCAATTGCTGGCTACAAAATCAATTCAACAACCTTGCCCCTCAACAGCAAGCATGGGTCCTGAGTAATCGCCATATTGCCGACAACAGTACTTTTTCGGCGAATGGCGGCAATACAATGTGCATCCTTGGAAGCGTATCGAGCATTCGATGGATCAAGATGATCCAGGCCTGGGATTTGAGAAAACTTACTAAGTCGTTGATTATTCATCAGTGTCACTATTCAGCGGAGGCAGCCATGAGGACTGCGGTCGTATAGAAAACGGACTAAGCAGAGATTTCCATGCCTTTTTCGGCGAATGACCTAGCCGGAAAAGGGACAGTATTTAGCTTAGCTTTTCCAGCCACAAACCCTTCCGGAGATGAACATGATTATCCAGTCGGTGGAACTTGTCGCCCTGCCCAACGCACCTTCCTACCAGAACAAGATTTATCGGGCCCACATGGATACCGGCGAAGACATCGATCTGTTTCAGCAGCATTGGGATGTGGTGCTGCCTCCTGAATCGCTGGTGGGGCTTTCATTGGA
>CAYHXK010000373.1:0-2875 GCA_964360125.1 uncultured Sterolibacterium sp. | reverse complement strand
TTGGCCATCGCCATCGGCATGCTGGTCGATGCCGCCGTGGTTGTGGTCGAGAACATCGTGCAGCGCCTGGCGACCGACCCCACCGCCGGCAAGCTGCCGCGGCTGCATACGGTCTATCGCGCGGTGCGGGAGGTCGCGGTTCCGGTCACGTCCGGGATATTGATCATCATTACCGTGTTCCTGCCGTTGCTCACGCTACAGGACCTGGAAGGAAAATTCTTCGTGCCGGTTGCGCTGACCATGGTCTTCGCCCTGGCCGGCTCTCTGGTGTTGTCGCTGACCGTCATCCCGGTGCTGGCGTCGTACCTGCTGCGCGAGGTCAAGCACGAGGACCCCTGGCTGCAGCGCAAACTGCTGGCGCTCTACGCGCCGGCGCTGGCCTGGGGCCTGCGCCGCCAGCGTGTCGTCGCGATCATCGCCGTGGCGATGCTTCTTCTGGCCGGCGTCGTCTATACGCAGGTCGGAAAGACTTTCATGCCGACGATGGACGAAGGCGACCTGATCGTCGGCATCGAGAAGCTGCCCTCGGTCAGCCTGGAGCAAAGCGCCGCGCTCGATCTGAAAATCCACCAAGCTCTCATGCAGGCCATTCCCGAGATCATTGGCGTGGTGGCGCGCGCCGGCTCCGATGAAATCGGCCTCGACCCGATGGGCCTCAACCAGACCGACACTTATTTGCTGTTGAAGCCGAAAGGCGAATGGCGCATCCAAATCAAGAAAGGCGGCAAGGAAGCGCTGATGGACGAAATACGCAAGGTGCTCGACCCCATGCCCGGCATCAAGTACAGCTTCACCCAGCCGATCGAAATGCGCGTGTCGGAAATGATCATCGGCGTGCGCGGCGACCTGGCGGTGAAGATTTTCGGTCCAGACCTCGACCAGCTCAATGGGTTTGCGCGCCAGGTGGAAGCGCTCCTCAAGACAGTGCCCGGCAATCAGGACGTGTACACGGTACAGAACGACGGGGTGCAGTACTTGAGGGTCACGGTAGACCGCCTGCAGGCCGGCCGGCTCGGTTTGAGCGTCGAAGAGATCCAGGATGCGCTGCGCACGCAGATCGAGGGTCAGCGCGCCGGCATCGTGGTCGAGGGCAACCGCCGCACGCCGATCGTGCTGCGCGGTACCGAGGCGGTGCGCACCTCGCCGGCGGAATTTGGCGCGATGCGCATCACCACCAAGGACGGCAGCACGGTCCCATTGACCAGCGTCGCCAAGCTGGAACGGGCGGAGGGGCCGGTGAAGATCGATCGCGAGATGGGCAGTCGCTACAGCGTGGTGATCGCCAACGTCGGCGGCCGCGACCTGGTGGGCTTTGTCGAGGAGGCGAAAATCCTGGTCGGGCGGCATCTGCCCCTGCCCACGGGTTACCGCATCAGCTGGGGCGGACAGTTCGAGAATCAGCAGCGCGCGGCGGCGCGCTTGACGGTGGTGGTGCCGGTCGCGCTTGGGCTGATCTTCGTCCTGCTGTTCTCGACCTTCCGCTCGGTGCGCCAGGCTTTGCTGATCCTGAGCAACATCCCGTTCGCGCTGGTCGGCGGCATCGTCGCCTTGTGGGTGACCGGGGAGTACCTGTCGGTGCCGGCGTCGGTGGGCTTCATCGCGCTGCTCGGCATCGCCGTCCTGAACGGCGTGGTGCTGGTCAGTTATTTCAACCAACTGCAAAGCGAGGGGATGAGACTGAGCGAAGTCGTCGTGCACGGGGCGAAACGACGCTTGCGCCCGGTGCTGATGACCGCGTCGATTACGGCCTTCGGATTGATTCCGCTGCTGTTCGCGACGGGACCGGGCTCGGAAATCCAGCGCCCGCTCGCCATCGTGGTGATCGGCGGACTGATTACCGCCACGGCGCTGACGCTGATGCTGCTGCCGATCCTGTATTTGCGCTTCGCATTCCCGAAACCAGAGGTGTCCCATGTCTGAACTGTGCTTAACGCTGCTATGCCCGCCGGCGATCGAGGAAAAGCTGCTCGATCTGCTGCTCATGTCGCCCAACATCGCCACGGTTTTCACCAGCACTCCCACGGCTGCGCATGGCCTGGCCCATGAGAATCTGGACCAGACGGAACAGGTGCTGGGCCGGGCGCGCGCCACGGCGGTGCAGGTGATTCTTGCGGCGAGCGCCAAAGCGACGCTGCTTGAAGCGATTCGCCGGCAATTTGCGGGCGCGGGGCTGCGCTATTGGGTGACGCCGGTCGTCGAAGCGGGAGAGATCGCATGACGATTCGATTGCTCCTGATCGGCCTGTTGTCTATCTCTGGCGCCGCGCTGGCGGTGCAGCCGGTGAATCCGCCGGGGCTTTTGCCTACCGAAATTGCACGCCCATTGCTCGAACAGGATCCTGGCGTCGCCGCCGCGCGCTCCGGCCTGGACGTCGCGCTGCAAGAGGCCGACATCCTCGATAGATCGCCCTATGAATGGACCACTCGCGCCACGGGACAGCAGCGGAGACTGGAAAGCGGCCCACGCTATAACGAATGGAACGCGGGCATAGAGCGGACGATCCGGTTGCCCGGCAAAGCCGCGGCAGATCGCAAGCTCGGCCAGGCAACCGTCGAGGAATCCCGGGCGCGCCATGGCGAAGCACTGCACGAAGCGGCGCGAGAACTAATGGCATTGTGGGTGGAGAATCTGGCGGCGCAACGCGCCCTCGAATTGGCAGAGAACAATCTTCAGTCGACGCAGGCCAGCCTCGCGGCCGTGGAAAAACGTGTCCGCGCCGGCGACGCCTCGAAATTGGACTTGAGCATCGCTCGCGCCGAACTGGCCGAGCAGAGACGCTCGGACAACGATGCAAAGACGCAGGCCGCTGCGGCGTGGGCGCAGCTATCCACCCGTTTCCACGGCGTGAAGCGGCAGGCCATGGCCCTGCCCGCGC
>CAYHXK010000372.1:0-2883 GCA_964360125.1 uncultured Sterolibacterium sp. | reverse complement strand
CCCGCCACGCTGGGACAGATGCGCGAAGCGGCCGACTTCCTCGCCGATATCCACGGACAGCATGCCCACCACTCGTTGCTGCGCGCCGAGGCCCAGCGCAGCCTGCTCGATGCCCATGCCGGCCTGACGCCGCTGGCGCGCGAGGTGGCGGAAACCTACCGCGCCTGGCAGAAGCTGCGCGAGGCGAGCATTCATGCCGCGCGGGACGCGGCAGCCACGGCGCGCGAGCGCGAGACCCTGGAATGGCAGGTGAAGGAATTGCAGGCGCTGGCCTTCGAGCCGTCGCAATGGCTGGAGGATAACCAGGAGCAGCGGCGTCTGGCGCACGCGGCGAGCCTGATCGAGGGCACCGAAGCGGCACTGGCCGCGCTCGACGAGGGCGAAATGGCGGTGGCGCCGCAACTCGACCAGTTGTTGTCGCGCCTGAGCGGCTTGAGCGAATACGACGCCGAGCTCAAGGAGCCGCTGGAGCTTCTCGCCAGTGCGCAGATTCAATTGCAGGAGGCGGGACACGCGCTGCGCCACTACCAGCGCAAGCTCGATCTTGAGCCGCGGCGGCTGGCCGAGCTGGAGAGCCGCATTGCCGCCGTCATGGCGCTGGCGCGCAAGCACCACGTGGCGCCGGAGGAGCTGCCGCAGCAACTGGCGCAGCAGGTCGCGCGTCTGGACGAACTGAGCTTGCTGGCCGATGCCGCCGCCCTGGCCGAGCATGAGGCCAAGGCACGCCAGGAATATGCAGCGGTCGCCGCGAAATTAAGCAAGGGCCGCCGCAAGACCGCCGCCGAACTGGGCAAGGCGGTGAGCGCGGCGATGCAGCAACTGGCGATGGCCGGCGGGCAGTTCGAGATCGCCCTGGAGCCGCTGGCGGAGGGCGCCGCCTATGGCCTGGAAAATGTCGAGTTCCTGGTGTCGGCGAATGCCGGCCAACCCATGCGGGCGCTGGCGAAGGTGGCCTCGGGTGGCGAGTTGTCGCGCATCGGCCTGGCCATCCAGGTGATTGCCAGCCAGGCCGCCCAGGTGCCGACGCTGATCTTTGACGAGGTCGATGTCGGCATCGGCGGCCGCGTCGCCGAGATCGTCGGGCGCATGCTGCATCAACTCGGGCAAAGCCGCCAGGTGCTGTGCGTGACCCATCTGCCGCAGGTGGCGGCCTGCGCCGACTGGCAGTGGTCGATCGCCAAGGAAGAACGCGCCGACGCGGCACTTTCGCGCGTCACCCGGCTCGACCGTGCCGGCCGCGTCGAGGAACTGGCGCGCATGCTGGGGGGCGTGAAAATCACCGAAACCACGCGCAAGCACGCCGCCGAACTGCTCGGCGGTTAAGCCAGCGCCGGCGCGTTGAGGGGACAAGGCCAGCGTCACGGAACCGGCAGCGGCAGACTGCCGGGACAGAATTCCTGACTTTGACTTTCGTCCTAACACGAACTAACATGCCTAGCCTCCCGACAATGGCATTCCGCCGATCTTGGCGGAATATTTGATTAACCTGATAGAGAAAAGGCATCCCATGAGCCAACCGAATATCGCCGCCAAAACCCCGTTCGCCGTCGAAGTCGAGAAGGGCAAGGATTACTACTGGTGCGCTTGCGGTCTGAGCAAATCGCAACCCTTCTGCGACGGCAGCCATAAAGGCACGGAGTTCGCGCCAACCAAATTCACCGCGGAAGACAGCAAGGCCGTTTATTTCTGCGGCTGCAAGCACAGCAAGAACGGCGCGCTCTGCGACGGTACGCACAAGAGTCTGTGATTGGGTATCGATAATTGCAGACCTTCCGCTTCGACAACGCCTTCGTAGACAAGCTGCCTGCCGATACGGAAGACGGCCTGCGCCAGCGGCAGGTGCATGGGGCGCTGTATTCGCGCGTGGCCCCGACGCCGGTTGCCGCCCCGCGACTGGTAGCGCATGCGCACGAGGTGGCGGCGCTGCTCGGCATCGACGCGGCAGGCGTCGCATCTCCGGCGTTTGCCCAGGTTTTCGGCGGCAATGCGCTGCTTGAAGGCATGCAGCCGTACGCGGCCAACTACGGCGGTCACCAGTTCGGCCACTGGGCCGGTCAGCTCGGGGACGGGCGCGCCATTTCTCTGGGCGAAACCATCGGCGCGACGGGCGAGCGCTGGGAACTGCAGCTCAAAGGCGCTGGCCGGACGCCGTATTCGCGCAGCGCCGATGGTCGCGCCGTATTGCGCTCGTCGGTGCGCGAGTTTCTCTGCAGCGAGGCGATGCATCACCTCGGCGTTCCGACCACGCGCGCCTTGTGCCTTGTCGCCACGGGGGAGCAGGTGGTGCGCGACATGTTCTACGACGGCCATCCCAAGTCCGAGCCGGGCGCCATCGTGTGCCGCGTGGCGCCATCGTTCATTCGCTTCGGCAACTTCGAGCTTCCCGCGTCGCGTGGAGATGTGCCGCTGCTGCAGCAACTGGTCGACTTCACCATCCAGCGCGATTTTCCCGAGTTGCTGTGCGGCATCGGCGGCGGCAGCGGTGGTGGCGTGGGCGAGGAAATCCGTGCCGAGTGGTTCGCGCAGGTCTGCGTGCGCACCGCGCGGATGGTGGCGCACTGGATGCGGGTGGGTTTCGTGCATGGAGTGATGAATACCGACAATCTGTCCATCCTCGGCTTGACCATTGACTACGGTCCGTATGGCTGGATCGACGACTTCGATCTCGACTGGACGCCCAACACCACCGATGCGGAGGGACGCCGCTACCGCTTCGGCCAGCAAGCCGAGGTCGCCTACTGGAACCTCAGCCGGCTGGCCAATGCCCTGGTTCCCGCCTTCGCCTGCGTCGAACCGCTGCAAGCGGGCCTGCGGCAGTATCAGGACGCTTTCGACACCGCCGAGCGCGGCGAGTCCTACGGCATGCGCCTGCCCTTCATGCCC
>CAYHXK010000371.1:0-2889 GCA_964360125.1 uncultured Sterolibacterium sp. | reverse complement strand
AGGGACACGCGCGGCATGATCCGCCAGCACCAGTTCGACAAGGTGGAGTTGGTGCAGATCGTCCATCCGGAAACATCCTGGGAGGCGCTGGAGCAACTCGTCGGCCATGCCGAAGCGATCCTGCGCAAGCTGGAACTGCCTTACCGCAAGGTCGTGCTATGCACCGGCGACATGGGCTTCGCGGCGGCCAAGACCTACGACATGGAAGTCTGGTTGCCGGCGCAGAACACTTATCGCGAGATTTCCTCCTGCTCGAATTTCGAGGCCTTCCAGGCGCGCCGCATGCAGGCGCGTTTCCGCAACGCTGCGGGGAAACCCGAACTTCTGCATACGCTGAATGGCTCGGGCCTTGCGGTCGGGCGCACGCTTGTCGCTATCCTGGAGAACTACCAGAATGCCGATGGCAGCATCACGGTTCCAGTCGCCTTGCGACCCTGGATGGCTGGCCTGGAGCGGATCAGCGTGGGGTGAACTTGTATTCCGGAAACTCCGGCGCGGTGGTTTTATGGGCGGGTTCGTAGCGCGAGAGGATGTCGAAGTAGGTGCGGATATTCTCGACCATGATGACCGCCTCGCCGCCGCGCCCCCGGCCGCTCTTAAGACGGTTGTAGTATTTCTCCCGCGCCAGCAGCGGCAAAACCTGCTTCATTTCATACCACGAGTCCGGGTCGCGCTTGAGTCCCTTGGCGATGGCCCGCGCACCGTTCATGTGCCCCATGCCAAGATTGTAGGCGGCCAGCGCCAGCCAGAGCCGGTCCGGATGCTTAATCTCGGACGGTAACTGGTCGACCAGTTCGGCGAGATATCTCCCCCCGGCGAGTATGCTCTGGCGGGGATCGAGCCGGTTGGTTACGCGCAGGTGATCGGCGGTATCCTCGGTCAGCATCATGATCCCGCGTACCCCGGTAGCGGAAGTGGCAACAGGATCCCAGTGCGATTCCTGGTAGGCGAGTGCCGCCAGCAGGCGCCAGTCAAGACCGGTTGACTCCTGGGCTGCGACGAAATCCGCGCGGTAATTGGGCAGCAGGGTTTGCATCCGATAGAGAAAGCCGGCGACATCGGTTGGGTGAACACGTTCGATGTAACCGAAATAACGGTCGAATATTCGCGCTAAAGTTCCATCCCCTCGAATTTTCGCCAGGAATTCCTGGGCTTTTTCAAATATTTCCCGGTCCCCGCTTTCGGGAAACGCCCATGCATACTGGATACTACCGGGCAAAATATACGCGACCTTGATGTCCGGGTAGAAATTCTGGGCGATGTTGAAGTTTACTTCGTCGGTTGCCGCCATTTCGCTTAGGCGCAAACTGACTTGTTCCAGCAGGTCGACTTCGTGGAGATTCTTCTTCTGCGACAAAGTGAAGACTTGAGCAGGCTGGTTCATGGCTTGCAAATACTCAGCCTGCACCGACCCGGCCAGGACGTCGATCGTCAACCCAGCAAGATCTTCCTCACCTTCCAATGGGGGAGCGTCAGCATGCTCGACCAGCAGTTGGCGAGCTTGGCGCAGCGCCGCCGAGTAACGTAGTCCCTTGGTATTCTCTCGAATCGCGATCGAGGTGGCAAAATGGGCTTTCCCGCCCATTACCAAATCCTGCAACCTGGCAGGGTCGTTGGCGATTACAAAACGCAGCTTCACGCCCAGCTGCTGGGCAAACAGCTTGGCCATGTCATGATCGAAGCCGCTGACTCTGTCGTCTTCTACGTGGTAGTAGGATGGGCTGTTGCGAACTGCGACAACGAGTTCTCCGGCTTGCTCCGGAGGATCAAGACGTGAGCAACCGACCAGCGCAAAGACCATGAACAGGCTAAAACTTGATAACTTGGGCATGCCACCAGCCCCCCTTCAAGTCCGCGGTAGAGACCGCGTCGACGCTAACACCGGTGCTGAAGTGTTACAATTGCCGCTCCCGGAGAGGTGGCAGAGTGGTCGATTGTACCTGACTCGAAATCAGGCGTAGGTTCAAGCCTACCGTGGGTTCGAATCCCACCCTCTCCGCCAGTGCAAGTACAGCAATACAGCCGAAGCCAATTGTTTTAATCGGGCTTTTTGTCGCATATTGCAGGGATGCGGTCGGCGGTATTCGGCTTGCTTGTCACTCGAGCGATAAGCCTTACACGATAAAACCATCGATACTCAAGGTTGTTCTGCTGAGGGGCAAAAGGTGTAGCAGTGCTACGCGTTAGGCGCAGATAGGCTCAGGTATCCAGGAAAGCGGCAATCATTGCGCCCTGCGGACACCCAAGGGCGCGCTCATTTTTCTATGTTTAGAACCAGACGTGCCTTGCTCTCGGCTTCAGCCTTGTTGATGGCGGACATCTGACGACCAAAAGCCTCGCGCGCCTCCCGACCCTGCTTGGTGGCTTCGATACTCTTGATGCAGCGCCAGCGCTTGCCGCCTTTGGTCTCGATTTGGCGCATTTCTTCTTTCGGATGATGCAGGCGGCAGTGGTAACAGAAGAGAGTGTCAGGCATAGGCGTGTAGTTTTTGCGAGGGACAACGTGCAATGTAATCACCGTTGGTGGAAACCAGCAATGATCGCTTCGAAGCGATAATTATACACTTAAGTCGAGTCTGGGTTCAAAAATGCAATTGGTATATTCGAAGAGGGAAGTTGGGAAATCCATTCCATTCTGCTTGAGTTTGCGCTCGTCAAGAAGCGGGAAATTCATTTTGGACCGCGGCGCATCCCGGCGATTTTATGTCGAGGCTCAATAGGCTGAGCGATTGGCGGTTGTTTGTGGGCCGACCGGGATGTCTTGCCCGTTCCGATACTTGACAGCTTGGCATGCGATTTCCTCGGCGATGAAAGTGTTTTTTCGGTGGACGACATACGTGAAGGCTGAAAAGCCGGAATCAGGTGCTGATGTCCGTTACCGATCAAGTC
>CAYHXK010000370.1:0-2900 GCA_964360125.1 uncultured Sterolibacterium sp. | reverse complement strand
GACCGCATGCCGCGTTATGAAGTGAATAAATTCAAGAATGCCGAGACGGTGCGGCAGCTCAATGAGGCGCGCAGCGGTTCGTTGCTGGATTTCATCGAAGACTTCACCAACCGCTTCCCGGTGTATTGCGACGAATACGAAACCCTGCTGACCGACAACCGCATCTGGAAGCAGCGCCTGGTCGGCATCGGCGTGGTGTCTCCCGAGCGTGCCCTGCAACTCGGCTTTAGCGGCCCGATGCTGCGCGGTTCCGGTATCGAGTGGGATGTGCGCAAGAAACAGCCCTACGAGGTTTACGACCGGCTGGATTTCGATATCCCGGTGGGTGTCGAGGGCGACTGCTACGATCGTTACCTGGTGCGCATGGAAGAAATGCGCCAGGCCAACCGCATCATCAAGCAGTGCATTACCTGGCTGCGTGACAATCCAGGCCCGGTCATCACCGAGAACCACAAGGTGGCACCGCCGTCGCGCGAGAAAATGAAGGGCAACATGGAAGAGCTGATCCATCACTTCAAGCTCTTCACCGAAGGCATCCATGTTCCCGCCGGGGAAGTCTATGCCGGCATCGAGCATGCCAAGGGCGAATTCGGCGTTTACCTGATTTCCGACGGCGCCAACAAGCCCTACCGCTTGAAGCTGCGCTCCGCCGCGTTCACTCACTTGTCCGCCATGGACGAAATGACCAAGGGACACATGATTGCCGACGCCGTGACCATCATCGGCACGATGGACATCGTGTTCGGCGACGTGGATAGATGAGACCATGCTGAGCCAAGACGCACTCAAGAAAATCGATCGCGAGATCGCCAAATATCCGGACGACCAGAAGCAGTCGGCGGTGATGGCGGCGCTGGCGATTGCCCAGGACGAGAAAGGCTGGCTGGCGCAGGAGACCATCGCCGCCGTCGCCGACTATCTCGGCATGGCGCGGATGGCGGCCTTCGAAATCGCCTCTTTCTATAACATGTACGATCTGGCGCCGGTCGGCAAATTCAAGCTGACGGTATGCACCAACCTGCCTTGCGCGCTTTCCGGCGGCGTGCATGCCGCCGACTACCTTAAACAGAAACTCGGCATAGCCTTCAACGAGACCACGCCCGACGGCCTCATCACTCTCAAGGAGGGCGAATGCCTGGGCGCCTGCGGCGATGCGCCGGTATTGCTGATGAATAACAAGCGCATGTGCAGTTTCATGACGCCCGAGGAAATCGACAAATTGCTGGCCGAATTGCAAGCATGAGCATCCAACCGATACTCACCGCCGGCATCGATCCCGCCAGTGGCGACCGCACCTGGCATCTTGACGACTACGTCAAGCGTGGCGGCTATGCCGCCCTGAAGAAAATATTCGCGGAGAACCTCACTCCCGACGCCGTCATTGCCGAAGTGAAGAAGTCCGCGCTGCGCGGCCGCGGCGGCGCCGGCTTTCCCGCCGGCCTGAAATGGAGCTTCATGCCGCGCGCCTACGCCGGCGAAAAGTACCTGTGCTGCAACTCCGACGAGGGCGAGCCGGGCACTTTCAAGGACCGCGACCTGCTGCGCTACAATCCGCACCAAGTGATCGAGGGCATGGCCATCGCCGCCTATGCCATGGGTACAGAGCGCGGCTACAACTACATCCACGGCGAAGTCTGGGATCTATACACGCGCTACGAGGAGGCGCTGGTCGAGGCGCGCGCCGCCGGCTTCATCGGCCAGAACATTTTAGGCGCCGGTTTCAATTTCGAGCTCTTCGCCCATCACGGCTACGGCGCCTATATCTGCGGCGAGGAAACGGCGCTGCTCGAATCCATCGAAGGCAAGAAGGGACAGCCGCGCTACAAGCCGCCCTTTCCGGCCAGCTACGGCCTCTACGGCAAGCCGACCACCATCAACAACACCGAGACCTTTGCCGCGGTGCCCTGGATCATGATGCACGGCGGCGAGAAATACCTCGAGCTGGGCAAGCCCAACAATGGCGGCACCAAGCTGTTCTCCGTTTCCGGCCATGTGGTCAAGCCCGGCAACTACGAGGTGCCGATGGGCCTGCCTTTCGCGGAGCTGCTCGCAATGGCCGGCGGCATGCGCGGCGGGGGCAAGCTGAAAGCGGTGATTCCCGGTGGTTCCTCGGCGCCGGTGCTGCCGGCCGAGATCGTGATGGAATGCACCCTGGATTACGACTCCATCGCCAAGGCCGGCTCGATGCTCGGCTCGGGCGCGGTGATCGTCATGGACCAGAGCGTCTGCATGGTCAAGGCGCTGGAGCGCCTGTCCTATTTTTACTTCGAGGAATCCTGCGGCCAATGCACGCCTTGCCGCGAAGGCACCGGCTGGCTCTACCGGGTGGTGCATCGCATCGAGCACGGGCTGGGCCGCCCCGAAGACCTGGATCTCCTGAACAGCGTCACCGACAACATCATGGGCCGCACCATCTGCGCCCTGGGCGATGCCGCCTCGCTGCCGGTGCGGAGCTTCATCAAGCATTTCAGGAGCGAATTCGAGTATCACATCGAGCACAAGCAATGCCTGGTGTCGCCGGAAGTGCAGCGCGAAGGCAGCAAGATTTACGTGAGGCCGTCACAATGCTAGACATCGAAATCGACGGCAAGACGCTGCAGGTGGCGGACGGCAGCACCATCATGGATGCCGCGCATCGGATCGGCGCCTACATCCCGCACTTCTGCTACCACAAGAAACTCTCGATCGCCGCCAACTGCCGCATGTGCCTGGTGCAGGTGGAGAAGGCGCCCAAGCCGCTGCCGGCCTGCGCCACGCCGGTCACCAACGGCATGAAGGTGCAGACGCACTCGGAGCAGGCGGTCAAGGCGCAGAAGGGCGTGATGGAGTTCCTGCTCATCAACCACCCGCTCGACTGCCCGATCTGCGACCAGGGCGGCGAGTGCCAGTTGCAGGATCTG
>CAYHXK010000369.1:0-2913 GCA_964360125.1 uncultured Sterolibacterium sp. | reverse complement strand
ATTCTCCGCCAGCACTTTCTTGGCGGCAGTGGCGGCGGCCATAAAGGCTTTCGGGTCCTTGATCCCGGCCACCCCGCGGGTGCCGCGGATCGCCACGGCCTTGAGGTTCTTCGAACCCATCACCGTGCCGACGCCGGAGCGGCCGGCGGCGCGATGCAGGTCGTTGACGATGCATGCATACATCACGCCGTTCTCGCCGGCGCTGCCGATGCTGCACACCCGCACCTGCGGATCCTGATGGGTTTTCTTGATGATTTCCTCGGTCTGCCACACCGACTTGCCCCACAGGTGGGCAGCGTCGCGCAACTCGGCCTTGTCGTCCTCGATCGAGAGATACACCGGCTTGGCCGATTTGCCCTCGAAGATCACCATGTCCCAGCCGGCGAACTTCATCTCGGCGCCGAAATAGCCGCCGGAGTTGGAGCAGGCGATGGCGCCGGTCAGCGCGCCCTTGGTGATCACCGAATAGCGTCCGCCGGTCGAAGCCGGTGTGCCGGTGAGCGGGCCGGTGGCCATGATCAGCTTGTTGGCCGGGGACAGCGGATCGACTTTCGGGTCGACTTCATCCACAAAATATTTCGTCGCCAGACCGCGCTGGCCGAGGTACTCCTGGGCCAGTTTCATGTTGAGCGGTTCGGATTTGCAGCTGCCGTTGGTCAGATCAACGCGCAGGATTTTTCTTGTCCATCCCATGTCGGTCTCCTCTTAAGCGTTGGCGCGCGGCTGGGTATCGGTCTTGCCGGCCCACTGGCGCATCTTGTCGAGTCCGGCCCAGTCGGCATCGACATAGGTGATGGCGCCGGTCGGGCAGGCAGTGGCACAGGCTGGGTCGCCGCCGCACAGATCGCACTTCTGCACCTTGCCGGTCTCGGCGACGTAATTCACCGTGCCGAAAGGGCAGGCGATGGTGCACACCTTGCAGCCGACGCAGGTGGCTTCATTGACGACCTTGGCGCCGGTAGCCATGTCGATCCTGATCGCGTCCACCGGGCAGGCGCTCATGCACCAGGCCTCGGCGCACTGGGTGCAGGTATAGGGCACCTTGCGTCCGGCATGCTCGAAGTTGAAGACCTTGATACGCGATTTCGAGATGTTGAAGACGCCGTGGTTCTCGTAGGAACAGGCCATCTCGCACTGCAGGCAGCCGGTGCATTTGCCCGGGTCGATGTGCAACGATTTCTGCATGGTGTCGCCTCCTGGTTAGTAGGGTTCTGACGTCGGAATTGGCTGCAACGAGTTTACTCCGCCCTTATGCAACTTGAAACATAAATCAATGTTGCATCGCAAAAGGCCGCAAACGGCCCGGGAAAAGCAGCGGGCGCTAAGCCGCGTACAGGTAGCCGCGCACCACGGCAATCTGGGCTTCATCCATCAGCATCGGCGCATGGCCGACGTCTGGAATTTCAGCAGTCTGGGCATGCGGGCCGCGCTGCGCCATCTGCGCCACTGTCTCCGGCCGCAGCAAGTCCGACTGCGCCCCGCGCAGCACCAGCGTCGGGCAGCGGATGGCGTCGTAATACGGCCACAACTCCAGATCGCCGCCCTCCCCCATGGACTGCCGGAAAGGCTCGGCGATGCCCGGGTCATAGCGGAACTCGATTTTTCCATCGACTCCGGTGCGCACCACATGCTCGGTGAGGTGCCGCCATTGTGCATCGGTGAGCCGCCCGAAAGTCGGGCTGACCGCGCGCACGAACTGCTCGGCCTGCTCCAGCGAATCGAAGCGCGGATCGTTGCCGACATACTCGGCGATGCGCGCCATCGACACCGCCGTCACCACCGGCCCGACATCGTTCAGCACCAGCCGGGTGATCGGCGTATGTTGCTGCGCCGCCAGCGCCATGCCGATCAGCCCGCCCATCGAAGTACCGACCCAGTGTACCTGCTCCACGTCGAGGCGCGCGATCAGCGTCACCATGTCCGCCACATACTGCGGCACCCCGTACAAGGCCTTGTTGACCAGCCAGTCGCTGCGGCCGCGGCCAGCCACGTCGGGGCAGACCACGCGGTATTCCGCCGCCAGCGCCAGGGCCAGAAAATCGAAATCGCGCCCGCAGCGCGTCAGGCCATGCACGCACACCAGCACTTTCGGGTTATGCGGGTCGCCCCACTCGGTATAAGCCATGCGGTGCAGTCCGGCGGGGCTGGCACATTGGACAAAGCGTTGGCGCATCGGCAGCATCAGGAATCCCTTGTTCAAATGTCGGCGCCCGGCGCGACGCAGTTCAAGTCATACGATCCAGCGGACTGACCGCGCCATGGCCACCCCTGTTCAAGACATGAGTGTAAATCATCGTGGTGGAAACGTCCGCATGCCCCAACAGCTCCTGCGGGGTACATTTCTTCGACCAGCAGCTTCATCGAACCACGGATCGGCCACGGCCGGCTGAAATACGGTCTTTGCCAAAACGACGGCGACAGTAGTACTATGCATTTCGGGTTCCTCCTCGGAGCAGATCGGTGCTGACCTCCACGCCAAATAAAAAACAGCCGCGCACGGCGTGCGCCAACAATTGGGAAGAGTCCTTCCCATCACTCAACCGGGAGTTATTGACAAGCCATTGGCTTCCGGTTAGATCGAGCATTTGAGCACAGCAGTGAGCCGACCCCTCCCAGATGAAATCAATACCAGGCGCCTTCGCCTGCGTTGTGCGGTCATCGCCGACGCAAGTGCGATCTTCCAATCCTACGCGCAAGATCCACAGGTCTGCCGTTTCATGATCTGGAAGCCACATGCCTCAGAAGTCGTCACGCGCGAGTTTATCGCTTCGTGTGTTGAAGCGTGGAAGAGCGGGACCCGCATGCCGTATGTCATTACCGAGCGCGACTCCAACGCAGTGATCGGAATGTTTGAGTGCCGGATGCAAGGCACCGCTGTCGACATTGTGTATGTTCTGGCACGTTCGCACTGGG
>CAYHXK010000368.1:0-2927 GCA_964360125.1 uncultured Sterolibacterium sp. | reverse complement strand
GGCAGCTCGTCGGGCTCATAACCCGAAGGTCGCAGGTTCAAATCCTGCCCCCGCAACCAAAGAAAACACAGTAAGGCCAATCACTTAGCGGTGGTTGGCTTTATGCGTTCTGGGACTCCGATTACCCTGTCAGGTTATGGTTACAGGCCATCCACCATTTTATCGGTTCAGGACGACGAAAATCGAGGGGCAACCAGTCGTCAAATCTAAGGAAACACTGATTCTGTGCGCTTACTGGATTGCTTCGCTCCTGTCATTGCGAGCGGCCTGTTTCGGCCCAGCAAAACTGCACACGGACCATGAACCGGGTGGCAGACCAGAAGGTTCATGGACACAACTACCCTCGTCACTGCGAGGCCGAAGGCCGCGGCAGTCCAGAGATTGCCGCGCTAAACTCGCAATGACGTTCCCCGTGCCGATGTCGCACGTGAGGGTTCATGGAAAGGCCCGCAGGGCCGTGGCAATCGCAATGACGAGCAATGACGAAATCGTGCTTAAGCGTTTCCCTAAGGCGTTCAGGCTGGCACCAAGACCAGTTTCACGCCTAATTCATAAGCCTTCTCCACCGATCCCCACTGTTTTTCAAGATAGGCGGTCGCCTTGATGAGCGGGCCGACAAAGCGATTGCAGCCCTTGTAATTTACCTGGAATTTCATGATCGTTGGCTCCTTGTGCGTCTATATGTTGGAGTTAACGGTCGAGATCGATAAAACATTAGAGCGAGTGTTGTTAAAGGTTGAAAACTGCGGCTGTACTCAAGCTGGCCCTGTTTCATCGGGCCGCTGGTGCTGGCTGAAATCCGGGCATCCCCATGTGCCACAGAAAGAACGACCAGACATCGGCCGTCAGCGCAATCTGCTGGCTGCGGGTCGAGCCGCGTCCATGGCCCGCATCGAAATCGATGCGCAACAATACCGGCTTGCCGCTGGCGCTTGCCGCCTGTAGCCGGGCGGCGAACTTGGCCGGTTCCCAGGCATCGACGCGCGGGTCGTTGATGCCGGTGGTGACAATCGTTGCCGGGTAACGTTCGCCATCGCGCAGCCGATGGTAGGGACTGATGCGGTACATGGACTCGAACTGTTCCTTGATTTTCACGCTGCCGAATTCGGCGATATTCGGTGGCCCGTTCGGCGTCAACTCCATGCGCAGCATGTCGGAAAGCCCGACCGCGCTGTGTGCGGCGGCAAACAGTTCCGGCCGCTGCGCGATGGCGCCACCTATCCTTCGATTTGCTGAATCGTTTATGTGCTACATCCAATTCGCCAGAATCAGCGGTGCTTCGATACGCTCGAAATGGCGGCTGTTGTTGGTGACCAGTACCGCACCGGCAGACAACGAGTGTGCCGCGATCATCATGTCCAGTTCGCCGATCGGTTGTCCCGTGCTGACAAGTTGGTGGCGGATTTCGGCGTACCAGTCCGCCGCCTCGACGTCCCACGACAAGATGCGGACAATCTTGAGGAACTGGCGCACCGCCAAGTGCAGACGATGGTCGGTGGGTAGGCGTTTCAGACCGTATTGCAACTCAGCCCGGGTCATCACCGAGATGCAGACCATCGACGGCACGAGGGCCGCCAGTTTGGCTTCTATCGACGGCGACTTTCCCTTGAGGAGGTAGCTTGCCGTGTCGGTATCCAGCATGTGCAGCATCACGAGCGGCCCGTCTTACCTTGCGTAGCAAGCTCGCCATCAAAGATGCCGCGTTCTTGCGGCAACACATTCAGTGGGCGCTCGGCCATGAAGTCGGCGGGCACGTCGACTTCATGCAACAACTCGAAGAATTCGTTCCAGGTTTTGGCGCCAGGCCGGTTAGACAGCACAACATCGCCAGTCGCATCATCTCGCGTGACATACACCTCGCCACCTTCGAAGCGAAATTCCAACGGAAGGCGGACAGCCTGACTGGCCCCATTCTTGAACAGCTTCGCAACACGTGTCTCTATCATCATGACGCTCCCGGCAGGTTAAACAGTATATGTCGTAGTATATATATTTCCTCCGTAAGAGTCGAACTTCTTCCCTGCGGCACCGTCGTGGTTCTCAAAACTGGTACCCGTTACCTCTTCGGGTCACCTCTCCGGGTGATCGAGATAGTCCCGGCCTTCGGCCTCCCACCGGCCTTCGGCAAAAGCCTCAATCAGTTGGCCACCGAGGTGCTGAATCAGGCTGCCCATGCATAGGCCCTTTGTGTCCCAGGGGGTACAGAGGGTTCGGCGCAGGCAACCTGTCGCTACCCCGCGATCTCTCCGTCTATTCAGGAACAAGCCCGGTGCGTATCAGGCCGGCACTAAAACCAGCTTCACGCCTATCGCGTAAGCCCTCTCCACCGATCCCCATTGTTTTTCAAGGTAAGCCGTATGCACAATAATTCTTGACTCCGATTGTTTGTGTGCATACAATAACGACGGTCATGGAAATCACATTTGACACTGCCAAAGACACCGTCAATATCGCGAAACACGGCGTGTCTCTGGCGCTAGCGGTCGATCTGGAATGGGATACGCTGCGGGGCAAACCGGACAATCGGTGCGACTACGGCGAAATGCGCATGATTGGCTATGCGCTGATCGGCTCGCGGCTGCGTGGTTTTCACGGATCGCGGCGAAGAGCAGCGCCGCATCATCAGCCTGCGCAAGGCGAACGATAGAGAGGTGAGACGCTATGTTTCTGAAAACTAAATCGGGCCGGCTGGTGGAACTTCCGACGCCGGAAGAGAATGCTGCGATCAATGCCGGCATCGCCGCCGATCCGGATACCCGCGAATTATCGGACGAAGAATTTAAGCAGTTGCGCCGGGTGGGCAGGCCGCCTGCCGCCGTCACCAAGGAACGCATTACCATCCGTCTCTCACGTGAGGTGGTTGAGCAGTTTCGGGCTAGCGGTGAGGGTTGGCAAACCCGCGTGGATGCCGCCCTGAAAGATTGGCT
>CAYHXK010000367.1:0-2932 GCA_964360125.1 uncultured Sterolibacterium sp. | reverse complement strand
ATGTTGCGGTTAACCCTTCCAACCCGGGGCGTCCTGGCGCCCAAGACCCCCGCCGCCGCGCCGCCCGACCTGGTTCTGCTCGACATCATGATGCCGGAAATGGACGGCTACGAAGTCTGCCGGCGGCTCAAGGAAAGTCTGGCGACGCGTGGGGTGCCGGTGATATTCCTCACCGCCAAGACCGAGACCGAGGACGAGGAGCGCGGCTTCGCGGTCGGCGCGGTGGATTTCATCCACAAGCCGATCAGTCCGCCCATCGTCGCCGCGCGGGTCGCGGTGCATTTGCAGATCAAGGCCTGGCAGGAGTTTCTCCAGGACCAGAACGCTTGGTTGCAATCCGAGGTGGAGCGCCGCCTGTCGGATGTCAACCGCCTTCAGGACGCCTCTATCTACGTGATGGTTTCCCTGGCCGAGTTCCGCGACGAGTGCACCGGCAACCACATCCGCCGCACCCAGGAGTACCTGCGCGCCCTGGCGCATCGCCTGGCCGGCCTGCCGCAGCACGCCGCGGCGCTGTCCGCCGACCAGATCGAGCAGATGGCCAAATCAGCGCCGCTCCACGACATCGGCAAGATCGCCATTCCCGACCACATCCTGCTCAAGCCCGGCAAACTGACCGACGACGAGTTCGTCATCATGAAGACCCATGCCATGCGCGGCTACGACATGCTCAGGCGGGCCGGCGAGCACATGGGCGAGCGGGGGGCGTTCCTCTCCTATGCCATGGAAATCGCCCGCTATCACCACGAGAAATGGGATGGCTCCGGTTATCCCGACGGTCTGGCCGGCGCGGCGATTCCGCTGCCGGCCCGGCTGATGGCGCTGGCCGACGTGTATGACGCCCTGATCACCCGCCGCCCTTACAAGGAACCCATGTCCCATGACCAGGCGGCCGCCCTGATCGTCAAGGGCAGGGGCAGCCATTTCGACCCCGATGCGGTGGATGCTTTCCTCGCCATGCAGCCCGAGTTCATGGATATCGCCGCGCGTTTGCGTGACGATTGAATATTTATTTGCGTGACGATTGAACATTTGATACCCTTCCGTTCCATGCAGCGGTCCTCGTCCCTTATCGCGCCCTCCTTCAGGAAGTTCCTGGGGCTGGCGCTATCCCTGAGTGCGTTAAGCGCCTCGGCCGAAGTCTCGTTTTCCGGTTTCGGCACCCTTGGTTACGCGCGCTCGGACCAGTCCTACGCCTACCAGCGCTTCATCGACGACAAAGGCACTTTCAAGCGCGACAGTATTTTCGGCGCGCAGATGGACGCCACGTTTACGCCACAACTCAGCGCCACCGTGCAAATCAAGGTAGCGCCGGCGCTGGACAGCGACAATCGCTGGCAAGCCAGCGTCCCCTGGGCTTTCCTGGCCTACCGGCCGAGCAACGACTGGCTGCTGCGGCTGGGCAAGTTGCGCGTGCCGTTCTACCTGAACTCGGAAAACACCGATGTCGGCGCGACTTTCGATGCGGCGCGCCTGCCCATCGAAGTGTATTCGACCTCCCCCACCGCCGACCTGACTGGGGTCGCCTTCGGCAAGACCTGGAACCTGGGCGACAACGAGCTGAATCTCGACGGCTATTGGGGCAAGACTTCCACTTACTGGCGCTTTTATCGGCGCGACAACGTTCCCGGCCTGGCCGGCGCCGGTCCGCAGTTTGTCCCGTTCGACGGCCAGGGCAGCGGACTGGTGCTGACCTGGCGCCAGGACGAGAACATCTTCCGCGCCGGCGTGCACAGCCTCGACGCCAAGACGCCGGCGCAGCCGACGCCGGTGACTTTCCCCTTTGTCGCCATCCCCGGCCTGCCGCCGGGTGTCGGCTACTACCAGGTCGGCGATAGCTTGCCTGGCCCCGGAGTACCTTCCCTGTCGAAATTCAACAACAAGGTCTACACGCTGGCCGCCGACATCGGTCTGGGCAGCAATGTGCGCCTGTCCGGCGAATACGTCCGCCGCGCGGTCAAGGAAGTCGAGACCGGACCCGATTCCCAGGCCGCCTACCTGTCCCTGCGCAAGCGGATCGGCCAGTGGACCCCCTACGCCACCTACGCCTGGCTGCGTAGCGAGTCCAGAGTGAGCAATCTGTACCAGGCGGTGAACAACAGCAAACTGCCGACCTTCATTCCCGGTGCGGCCCAGATCAACGTCAGCCAGCGCCTGGCCGCCGACGGCATCGCGGCTTACGATCAGTCCTCGCTGTCGCTGGGCGCCTCCTACGCGCTGTCGCCCACCAGCAAGCTCAAGGCCGAATGGATGCGCACCCATGTCGGCAAGGTGTCGAGCCTGGTGGATGCGCCTCCTGGCGCCGACGTCAGCCAGACCAACATCAATGTTCTCTCCCTTTCCTACAGCTTCGTGTTCTAGGGAGAAGCCATGATGAAGATATCCAATATCCTCCGGCTGAGTTCCCTGGCACTGTTGCTGGCTGTCGGCAACACCCAGGCGAGCGTGGTGGTGATCGGCCATCCCGGCCTGGGGAAACTCGACGCGACCACGGTGCAAAAAATCTATACCGGCAAGGCCATCGAAGTGGGCGGTGTAGCCGTCAGGGTGGTCAACGCCATTCTCGGCAATCCCGCGCGCGGCCAGTTCCTGCAAGCCTATCTGAACCAGGACGAGGACAAATACGCCGCCTACTGGACAGTGCGCCGCTATATCGGAAAAGGCGCACCACCACCAGAACTGCCTTCCAGCGCCGACGTTATAAAATTCGTTCAGGACAACCCAGGTGCGATCGGCTATATCGACGAAGCCGACGTCAAACCGGGTCTCAACATCCTGTTGAAAAAGTAGTCGCACGAACCTGCTCATCACGCACGGATTTGGCGTGGTCTGCCAACGATGTCAAAGGGCTTGCGGAATACTTCGCAAGCCCTTTTGATTGTGCGCCCGGCAGGGCGCACCTACTTGGAGGTGAAAGTCCTCTACTCGCCCG
>CAYHXK010000366.1:0-2933 GCA_964360125.1 uncultured Sterolibacterium sp. | reverse complement strand
GGCCGAGGAGCGGACCGCCGTGGCGATTGGCCACAAGGTTTATTCCTGGACGGTTTCAGCCCCTCGTTATGCCTACATAATTTCCTTAGCGCAGGTAGGCGCTGGTCTGTGTAAATACCCTTGGGGCATAAATATTGTTCCCACACTTACCGCAATCACCATGTCCTTGCCTGAAAAATTTCTGAATCAACAACGAAATGAATTTCGGACATGACACGCTCCACTGATGAACCCTTTTATGGCTTTGGGAATGATGCAAGTTTCTGCTAATTTGATGTTTTCTTCAACTCCATATGTCACGCCACTTATATCGCCATCCACATGGATCAAGACATGGTAAAGAACTTCCGTTTCGGATTTTCCCCGTGACCTCAAGCCTTCCAGACTTTGACCGCCAGGGAATGACGGACGCTGGATCAGCAGCGCCGGCTTCATCACCGATGCGTCGACATGGCTTCAAAGTTGCGCTCTACAAGCATCGATTCTCCCGCAGACGCAGTCAAAATTCCCTGGCCTCGCAAGCGCAGCCATGTGCGCGCAGTCGTCGAGGTTGGGGTAGCCGGTACTAGCCGTGCCACAACTTTGCCGTGGCGCATGAGATCGACTCTAGTACCGGCTTTTTCAACCTGCCGAATCATGTCCAGGCAATGCGCTTTAAATTCCGAGACACTGACAGCATAAGTGGTCATTTGAGTCTTCCATGTGGTCATTCACAACAATAACACGACAGACGAAGGATGCTATCGCGGCTGGACACTCCGCATTACTTTCTCGCTAACCCTACTTCAGTTTATCGGAAGTGCTTGCAATGATGTAGCTTATAAGCTACATTTGCCTCGTGATTGAAATCTTCCGATACCAGGCCGCGAACGGTCAGGAGCCTCTCACCGAATGGCTTCGGTCGATACGCGACAGGCAAGCCCAAGCCAAGATCAGGATTCGCTTGAAACGCCTGGAGGCCGGGGTTTTCGGCGATTGCGAGTCAGTGGGCGACGGGGTACTGGAGCTACGGGAGCACTTGGGTGCAGGGTATCGGGTCTATTTTGGCCGGCACGGCCAATCAATCGTGATTTTGCTATGCGGCGGTTCGAAAAAGACACAGGCCACAGACATCAAGACGGCCAAGGATTACTGGACCGATTGGAAACGGAGGCAAATATGAACAGGAAAGTGGCAGCAGCAGTTTCTCACCATGACCGTGAGGTGGCCGAACTTCGGGCAGACCGCGAACTGGCGGTAGAATACCTTAAGGCGGCAATGGAATCGCTGGATGATCCGGATAACCGCGCCGCAGGTCTCCTGGCGTTGCGGACTGTGGCTGAAGCCTACGGCGGACTGGGGGCGGTCGCGGTCGAAGCCGGCATCAGCAGGGAATCGCTTTATCGCACCCTATCGCCCAAGGGCAATCCGACGCTGAAGACCCTTCTGGCGGTCTTGAAGGCAGTGGGAATGAAACTTTCGGTCGAGCCGGGCAAGCACGTTGCCGCCTGATAACTAGGCCAGACGCCGGGGGCTTACCTGGCTTGCGCGAAGTAAGCCTTGACCGCCGCCACTACCGTGTCGATGTCCGCCGCGCTCACGTCCAGGTGCGTCACGCAGCGCGTGGCGTAGAGCAGTTGGAGGAGGATACCGCGCTGCTTCAACCAGTCCTGCAGCGGCGCGCAGTGCTCGTTGGGGAACCGCACGAACACCATGTTGGTGGCGTGCGACAGCACCTTCACTGCGGCGACCTGCGCCAGGCCTTGCGCCAGGCGTGCGGCGTTGGCATGGTCTTGCGCCAGCCGCTCGTAGTTATGCTCCAGCGCATACAGGCAGGCCGCCGCGAGGATACCGGACTGGCGCATGCCGCCGCCGAGAACCTTGCGCCAACGATGGGCGATATCGATCAAGGCCTGGCTGCCGACCAGCACCGAGCCGACCGGGGTTCCCAGCCCCTTGGAAAAACAGATCGACACCGAATCGAAGGGCGCGCACAGTTCCATCAGTGTTGTGCCCGATGCCACGGCGGCATTGCACACGCGGGCGCCGTCGAGGTGGGTTGCCAAGCCTTTGCTCCTGGCGAAAGCTGTAGCTTCGCGCACATACTCGGCGGGCAACACCTTGCCGCCTATGGTGTTCTCCAGCGCCAGCAGGCGGGTGCGGGCGAAGTGGTCGTCGATCGGCTTGATCGCCGCGGCGAGCTTTTCGAGAGGCAAGGTGCCGTCGGCGGCGTTCTCGATCGGCTGCGGCTGGATGCTGCCCAGCACCGCGGCGCCGCCGCCCTCGTATTTGTAGGTGTGCGCCAACTGGCCGACGATGTATTCGTCGCCCCGCCCGCAATGCGCCATCAGCGCGGCCAGATTGCTCTGGGTGCCGGTGGGGAGAAACAGGCCCGCCTCCTTGCCGCTGCGCTCGGCCAGCACCGCCTGCAGGCGCAGCACGGTGGGGTCGTCGCCCCACACGTCGTCGCCGACTTCGGCGGACAGCATTGCCTTGAGCATGCCCGGCGTCGGGCGGGTGACGGTATCGCTACGCAAATCGATCATCGTCAATGCTCGAGCCAGCGGCCCAGCTCGACTTTGGCGATCTGGTTGCGATGCACCTCGTCGGGACCGTCGGCGAAGCGCAGCGTGCGCGCGTGGGCATAGGCGGCGGCCAGCGGGAAATCGTCGCAGACGCCGGCGCCGCCGTGCGCCTGCATCGCCCAATCGATCACCTGCAGCGCCATGTTCGGCGCCGCCACCTTGATCATGGCGATTTCCTGCCGGGCGATCTTGTTGCCCGCCGTGTCCATTTTCCAGGCGGCATGCAGGGTCAGGAAGCGCGCCTGGTCGATCATGATGCGCGCATTGGCGATGCGCTCGCGGGTCACGCCCTGCTCGGCTACCGGCTTGTGGAAGGCGACGCGCCGCAGCGCCCGCTGGCACATAAGTTCCAGCGCGCGCTCGGCCAGG
>CAYHXK010000365.1:0-2935 GCA_964360125.1 uncultured Sterolibacterium sp. | reverse complement strand
GAGATTTTCGGCGGCGGCGTCAATGCGTTCTCGCGCTACGAGAACGGCAAGACCAAGCCGCCCCTGGCGCTGGTGAAGCTGCTTAAAGTGCTGGATCGCCACCCTGATCTGCTGGCCGAAGTCAGAGCGGTGTAGCCGCTGCCCGAAAGCCCACATTTGAAGGAATCCTTAATCCTACCAAAAAGCAATCTCCAGATATTCAGAGCCCAACACACAAAAGCTCGCGCAGTTGGGTGGATACGCCTTTCCGGTCCTTGACCGCCAAGGCGCCAATGCGCCGCACGAACGATGTTTCCTCGAAGGTCGCAATCTTGCTCGGACGCACAATGGATTCACCGGGCAGTCCCGCAAGTTTAAGGTCGCTGATCGGAACGTCTCCATTGGTCCGCGCATGCTGTGCGCTGGTGATCATCGCGAGGAAATATTTTCCCGTCTTTGTGCTTAGAGTATCGGTGGAAACAACCAGAGCGGGACGCACCTTGGTGTAGTTACGCTCGGTATAGGGGAAGGGAACAAGCACCACGTCCCACGGCTGGAATCGCGGTTTAGCGGAGCGTGTCATAGATGCTGTCTGCCTCCGAATTCCATTCGGCAAACGTATGGAATGGATTATCCACCCGCTCCTCCTCGCCTGTCGGCATGAGGAACTGCGGCTCGCGTGATTTTGAGGCGAGATATACGCGTACCGCCTCCCGGAAGAACTCCGAGCGGTTGCGCCCTTCTGTTTCGCAGATGCGATCAATCTGCGCGGCCAAGCGTTCCGGCACGGTGATCGCAAATCGTTGGTAAGGGGTGCTTGTCATAATGGGTTTCCTTGAAAGGATGTGTTTAATAGTGTGCGTAAAGTATTACTGCATACACACGGAATGTCAATTTCCGGTATTCTTTGCAATGGCGCGCTTGCTTATGTACGTCGATAAATATAAGATGTACGCAAGTCATACGCGGGGAGCCTTACGATGCCTACTCACCTTACTGCCACAAATTTGCGCGCTTCGCTGTTCCGCACGCTGGATCAGGTACTCTCCTCAGGCGTAGCGGTCGAGGTCGAACGGCCGGGCGGGACGGTGCGTATCGTGCCGGGGGCGCCAAGTGGCCGGCTAGCGCGGCTCTCCAGCCATCCCGGCGCCATCGTCGGCGACGCGCAAAATCTGCCGGAGGTCTCCTGGGAAGGGACCTGGCAGCCACACGTGTAAGCGGTGTGTCGGTGTGGCGCTTTATCTGGATACGCATGTGCTGGTCTGGCTTTACCAGGATGGCGCGGCGCGACTGACGGCAGCGGGGGCACATGCGGTCGAGTCGGCGGATCGGCTGCTGATCTCGCCCATCGTCGAATTGGAGATCGCTTACCTGCACGAGATCGGCCGCATCGTCTGCCCGCCCGCAAGCGTCCTTGACACGCTGCGCCGCGAGATTGACCTTGAAACCTGCAAGCTGCCATTCGCGGCGGTGGTCGGCTTGGCACTCAACCAAGTCTGGACGCGCGACCCGTTCGACCGCATGATTGTGTCGCAGGCAGCGCACGGCGAGTCGCCCCTGCTGACCGCCGACCGCAACATCCAGGCGCATTATGAGCACGCCTTCTGGTAAGTCGTCCGGCTTTGTTCTGCTCTGCAAGCTAACAGGCTATCATTCCAGCACAACCGTTTAAGTCGAGTTGAGGAGTTGAGGAGTTGAGCCATCAAGGAGAACACATGACCCATGCCATCCGTTTCCACCAGACCGGCGAGCCCGAAGTGCTGCGCTGGGAGGAAGTCACGCTGCCCGAACTTCAGCCGGGCGAGGCACGCATCCAGCAGCATGCCGTCGGCCTCAACTTCATCGACATCTATCATCGCAGCGGGGCTTACCCGGTACCCTTGCCCTCGGGGATCGGCCTGGAGGGTGCCGGCGTGGTCGAGGCAGTCGGCAATGCGGTCACCGAGCTTAAACCCGGCGACCGCGTCGCCTATGCCGGCGGCCCGTTGGGGGCTTACGCCGAGGCGCGCAACATCCCGGCCGACCGATTGGTGAAGCTGCCCGACGCCATCGATTTCAGGACGGCCGCGGCGATGATGCTCAAAGGCATGACCGCGCAATACCTGCTGCGGCGCACCTACCGCGTCCAGGCGGGCGACACCATCCTGATCCATGCCGCGGCCGGCGGCGTCGGCTTGGTGGTCTGCCAGTGGGCCAAGGCGCTCGGCGCCACGGTGATCGGCACCGTCGGCAGCGACGCCAAGGCCGAGTTGGCGCGCGCCCATGGCTGCGATCACACGATCGTGTACACGCGCGAAAATTTCACCCAGCGCGTCCGGGAAATCACCGGCGGCGCCGGCGTGCCGGTGGTGTATGACTCGGTCGGCAAGGATACCTTCATGGCTTCCCTCGACTGCCTGCGGCCGTTCGGTTTGCTGGTCAGCTTCGGCAGCGCCTCCGGTGCGGTTCCGCCGTTGGATATCGGCATGCTCGCGCCGAAAGGCTCGCTGTACGTCACCCGTCCGACCATCGCCACCTATACCGCGAAGCGCGCAGACTTGGTGCAGTCGGCTGGCGAGCTGTTCGACATGGTCGGCTCGGGCAAAGTGAAAATAGAAGTCAACCAGACCTATGCGCTGAAGGATGCGGCACTGGCCCATGCCGATCTGGGCGGACGAAAAACCACCGGCTCCACGGTGCTATTGCCATAAACGGGGGAGTAGCCTATGCAGTCCTTTCTCATCGCCAATCCCAAGGGCGGCTCGGGCAAGAGCACCCTGGCCACCAACCTCGCCGGCTGGTTCGCCGGTCAGGGGCACCGCGTCATGCTGGGGGATATCGATCGCCAGCAATCCGCCCGCGAGTGGCTGCGGCTGCGACCGCCGTCCCTGCCGCACATCGCCACCTGGGATATCCAGGCGGATCAGCCGGCGCGGCCGCCCAAGGACACCACGCACGTGGTGCTCGACACGCCGGC
>CAYHXK010000364.1:0-2941 GCA_964360125.1 uncultured Sterolibacterium sp. | reverse complement strand
ATGGTGTTGAATTCCTTGGCGACGCCGCCGGCCGCCTCGATCTCGCGCGCCACCAGCTGGCCCATGTCCTTGAGATGCACATGGCCCGGCACGAACTGGGTAAAGGAATTGACCACGGCGATGATCGGCTTGCCGAAATCGCCGTCCTGCATGCCGGTGGCGCGCCACAGCGAACGGGCGCCGGCCATGTTGCGGCCATGGGTGGAGGTGCGGGAACGGTATGCGGGCATTGCATTCTCCTGTCGCGGCCGGACTTGCAGAACGGACCGCCGAGCGTAAGTTAGAATGCGGATTCTAGCCCAAAACCTCCACCTCCCATGCTGATCCATCCCCAGTTCGACCCCGTCGCGATTGCCCTCGGCCCGCTCGCCGTGCGCTGGTACGGCCTGATGTACCTGATCGGCTTCCTGCTGTTCATCGTGCTGGGCCGGCGGCGCGCGGCGCAATTCCCGCAGCGCGGCTTCAGCAAGCAGAGCCTCGACGATCTGCTGTTCTATGGCGTGCTCGGGGTGATCCTCGGCGGCCGGCTGGGACAGGTGATTTTTTACGAACCGGGTTATTACCTTTCCCACCCGCTGGAAATCCTCGCGGTGTGGAAAGGCGGCATGAGTTTCCACGGCGGCTTTCTCGGCGTGCTGGCGGCGATGGCGCTGTATGCGCGCAAGCTCGGCCGGCCCTTCTTCGATGTGATGGATTTCGTCGCCCCGCTGGTGCCTCTGGGCCTCGCCGCCGGACGCATCGGCAACTTCATCAACGGCGAGCTGTGGGGCCGTGTAGTTGCCAACCCCGCGGACCCGTCGCTGCCCTGGGCGATGGTGTTCCCGCAGGTGGATGCGCTGCCGCGCCATCCTTCCCAGCTCTACCAGGCCGGGCTGGAAGGTTTGTGCCTGTTCGCCCTGCTCTGGTGGTACTCGGCCAGCCCACGGCCGCGCGGCGCGGTGTCGGGGATGTTCCTGGTCGGCTACGGCGCCTTCCGTTTCATCGCCGAGTACTTCCGCGAGCCGGAAGCCGGGGTGTTCGGCCTGAGTTATACCGTCAGCATGGGCCAGTGGCTGTCGCTGCCGATGGTCGTGGTCGGCCTGGTGTTGCTGCTGAGGAAGCCCAAGTGAAACAGAGGCCGTTCAGGATCCTCGGCCTCCAGCAGATTGCCGTCGGCGGTACTTCCAAGGAGCGCCTGAAAAGGCTCTGGGTCGACCTGTTCGGGCTTAGGCTCACCGGCAACTACACCAGCGAACGCGAGAATGTCGATGAGGACATCGCCGCGCTGGGCAGCGGCCCGTTGCAGGTCGAGGTCGACCTGATGCAGCCGCTCGACCCTGAAAAGAAACCCGCGGTGCATGAGCCGCCGCTGAACCACGTCGGCCTGTGGGTGGACGACCTGCCGGCAGCGGTGGAATGGCTGACCGCACAGGGCGTGCGCTTCGCGCCGGGCGGCATCCGCAAAGGCGCCGCCGGCCACGACATCGCCTTCCTGCATCCCAAGGCCAACGAACAGTTTCCGATAGCCGGCGAAGGCGTACTGATCGAACTGGTGCAGGCGCCGCAGGAAGTGATCGACGCCTACAGTCGTCTGGTCTGCTAACTAATATGTGCCCCTAAGGGAGAGGCGGGCGCCGCCGCCTTTCACGGCCAGGCAGTCCTGGTATGGATACGGCGAAATTGTACTAAGATGAAGCAAGCATCTGTCTTCCAGGGCGAACGACCACCCCAGGTTGTGGAACAGGGCTGTCTGCATATGGCAATGCTTAGCGGCGAGGTAACGTTTTCCCGTTGTGCCGGATCGCCAGGATGTCGATTGTTAAGGAGGTGTGCCATGGGTAAGAAAGAAAATCCCTCCGATGCGGGACAAGTTCCATGCGAAGTCTGCATGAAGGAAGTACCGATGTCCGAGGCGACGTCCGTCGAGGCCACGGATTACGTTGTGCACTTTTGCGGCCTGGAGTGCTACGCGAAGTGGAAAAACGAAAATCCGAACGCCAAGGCAGAACCGTTGTCTTCCGACAAACCCGCGGGATGATGGCCGGGGCTGGACCGGCAAGTGGCCCGTCTCGGCCAGGAAAATTGCGGCTTCAATGCTTGCGGCGCCTGTTCAGCACCCAGGCATAGATGGCGACGTTGGCCGCCACCACGCCAACGCCGAGCAGCAGCTGGATCTCGCGCGTCAGCGCGTCGGGATAGATCAGCGGCCCGAGGTAGCGGGCGAGGAAATCACCCTGGTAATGTCCGCCGCCACCCATGCTCCGCAGTTGGTTTTCCCAGGGCGTCAAAGGACAGACCCAGCCGAACAGCTCGACCGCCGCACCCCATGCGACAGCCGGCAGGTGCACCCACGCCGCGCGTGGCCAGCGCAATGACAGCACGCCCCCGGCGACGACAAACAGGATGAAGGCGAAGTGCAAGGCGACGATCAGATCGGCCAGCAGGTAAACAATCATGTCTCGCATTTCTCGGCGACCCCGGAGGGAAGGGAATCACACCAGCTTAACCAACACCGCCGGCGGTGTCGAGGCGCGAGCGGACCTCCGCCGCGATCTGGTACGAACGCAGACGCGCCGAGTGATCGAAGATCTGCGATGTAATCATCAATTCATCCGCCCCGGTACGGGCGATGAAAGCCTGCAATTGACTCGCCACGGTTTCCGGTGAACCGATGGCCGCGCAGGAGAGCACCTGGTCGAGCAAAGCCCGCTCCTGCGCACCGATGCGACTCAAATAGCCGTCCACCGGCGGCGGCAGGCGCGAAGGACGGCCGCTGCGCAGGTTGACGAAGGCCTGCTGCATCGAGGTGGCGCGAAACTGCGCCTCCTCGTCGGACTCTGCCGCAAACACGTTGAAGCCAAGCATGACGTAAGGCTGCGCCAGTTGCGCCGACGGCTTGAAGCTGGAGCGATACAAGGCAATCGCCTGCATCATCTGCGCCGGCGCAAAATGCGAGGCGAAG
>CAYHXK010000363.1:715-2949 GCA_964360125.1 uncultured Sterolibacterium sp. | reverse complement strand
GCCGAGCCGCTGCTGGCGCCGGGGGCGGGCGTGATCAGCGCCTCGCACCACCTGGTTGCCGGTCAGATCGTCGATGCCCGGGAGATTCTGTTCGAGATCGTCGATCCCGAGCACCTTGCCGTCGAGGCGCTGTCCTACGATGCCGGGGTCGGCGCAACCCTGATCTCGGCCAGCGCACTGGCGGAACAAACCGCGCTGGAGCTCAAGTTCGTCGGCGGCGGTCGGCAACTGCGCGACCAGGCGCTGCCGCTGCTGTTTCGCATCGTTACAGCCAACTCGATGGTGGCCGTGGGCCAGCCGGTCAAGGTGATGGTGCGCACGGCGCACGAGATCAAGGGCGCGGCGGTGCCGCGCTCGGCGCTGACAAGAGTTCCCGAAGGGACGCAGAGCGCTGGCGCTGGCCCCGTGATGAATGGGGCGGTGTGGGTGCACACCGAGGCCGAGCGCTTCGTCGCCCGCCGGGTGCGCCATCAGGCGCTGGACGCCGGCAACGTCGCCATCGCCGACGGCCTGCATGAGGGCGACCGTGTGGTCGTCGAGGGCGCCGGACTCCTGTCGCAGGTACGCTGAGATGTTCGATTCCATTATCCACATCGCCCTCAAGCAGCGCCTGCTTGTCCTCGGCATTTCGCTGCTGCTGATCATCTACGGCGCGATGACGCTGCGCCAGATGCCGGTCGATGTCTTTCCCGATCTCAACAAGCCCACTGTAACGCTGATGACCGAGGCCGGCGGCATGGCGCCCGAAGAGGTCGAGCAACTGGTGAGCTTTCCGATCGAATCCGGCATGAACGGCATGCCCGGCGTGACGCGCGTGCGCTCGGTATCCGGCATCGGCCTGTCGATCATCTATGTCGAATTCGAGTGGGGGTCCGACATCTACCGCAACCGGCAGCAGATCGCCGAACGATTGAACCTGGTGCGCGAACAACTGCCGCCGGGCATCGTGCCGCAACTCGGGCCGATTTCTTCGATCATGGGCGAAATCCTGCTCATCGCCATTCCCGCCGACCCGGCCAAGGTCAGCCCGATGGTGGTGCGCGAGTATGCGGATTGGGTCATGCGACCGCGCCTGCTGACCATTCCCGGCGTCGCCCAGGTGATCCCCATCGGCGGCGAAGTGCGCCAATACCGCGTCGAGATAAAGCCCGCCCAGTTGCAAGCCCTGGGCATCGAGCGCGAGAAGCTGGAAGCCGCGCTGAAGGATTTCGGCGCCAACACCAGCGGCGGCTTTCTCGAAGCGCAGGGCCGCGAATACCTGATCCGCCAGATCGGCCGCAGCTCGCGCATCGAGGATTTGCAGAACCTGGTGGTGACCGTGCGCGGTGGACCCGATGGCGGTCAGCCGATCCTGCTCAAGCAGCTCGCCGACGTGAAACTGGCGCCGGCCATCAAGCGCGGCGACGGCAGCTACCAGGGCAAGCCGGCGGTGATCCTGTCGGTGCAGAAGCAGCCGGCCGCCGACAGCGTGACCCTGACCCGCGAGGTGGAAAAGGCCATCGCCGAACTGGGCAAGAACCTGCCGCAGGGAATTGAAGCGCCAGCCTTCCTGTTCAAGCAGGCAGACTTCATCGAGCATTCGGTGGGCAATGTCAAGGAAGCGCTGCGTGACGGCGCGATCCTGGTTGCAGTGATCCTCTTCCTGTTCCTGTTGAACGTGCGCACCACCGTCATATCCTTGATGGCTATCCCGGTGTCGCTGTTGGCCACGGCCCTGGTCTTCCACTACTTCGGTCTGTCGATCAACACCATGACGCTGGGCGGGTTGGCGATCGCCATCGGCGAGCTGGTGGATGACGCCGTGGTCGGCGTCGAGAACGTGCTGCGGCGCCTGAAACTCAACCGCGCCGCGACCGAGCCGCGCCCGGTGGCCGAGGTGATCGCCGCCGCCACCCTGGAAGTGCGTTCGGCCATCGTCTATGCGACCGTAATCATCGTGCTGGTGTTCGTCCCGCTGTTCGTCCTGCCGGGCATCGAGGGACGGCTGTTCACGCCGCTGGGCGTGGCCTACATCGTTTCGATTCTGGCCAGCATGTTCGTCTCGGTCACGCTGACGCCGGTGATGGCCTACTACCTGCTGCCACGGATGAAACAGTTGCACGCCGGGGACAGCCCGCTGGTGGTCTGGCTCAAGCGCTGGGACGCCAAACTGCTGCACTGGTCCTTCGGCCATGCACGTAGCCTGCTGGCCGGCGCACTGGGCAAAGGCCAGTATTTTCCGTTTTATTCCGCCG
>CAYHXK010000363.1:0-705 GCA_964360125.1 uncultured Sterolibacterium sp. | reverse complement strand
GTGCTCGTCGCGGCGAGCGTGCCGTTTTTCCCGCGTTCCTTCCTGCCGCCGTTCAACGAGGGCACGCTGACGGTGAATGTGTTGCTCAACCCCGGCACCTCGCTGGCCGAATCCAACCGCATCGGCACACTGGCGGAGCAACTGGTGGCGCAGGTGCCCGAGGTGACGAAGGTCGGGCGCCGCACCGGTCGCGCCGAACTCGACGAACATGCCGAAGGCGTGCATTACACCGAGATGGATGTGGACTTGAAGGCTTCCGCACGCAGCCGCGAGCAGATCATCGCCGACATCCGGCAACGTCTGGCCACCCTGCCGGCGGCGTCCAACGTAGGCCAGCCGATCTCGCATCGTCTCGACCATCTGCTGTCCGGCGTGCGCGCCCAGATCGCGCTGAAAATCTACGGCGACGACCTCGACACGCTGCGCGGTCTGGCCGCCGATCTGCGCGAGCGGCTGGCGAAAATCCCCGGCGTCACCGATTTGCAGATCGAGAAACAGGTGCTGATCCCGCAGATCAAGATCCGCCTCGACTACGAGCAGGCGGCGCGCTACGGCGTCGCACCGGGCAACCTGCTGCGCAGCCTGGAACAGATGATCGAGGGCGAACGGATTACCCAGATCATCGAGGGCAATCGGCGCTTCGACCTGCTGGTGCGCCTGCCGGAATCCGCGCGCAATCCGCAGGCGCTGGCCGACCTGCTGATC
>CAYHXK010000362.1:0-2972 GCA_964360125.1 uncultured Sterolibacterium sp. | reverse complement strand
TCATCGGCCCTACAGAATGGGCAAAGCCATGGTATCCGGATTTTGATCCAGCACAGACATTGTTCGACACATCATGGAATAAAGTCCTCCAGTCGCGTACCTGCGCGCAGACCGTCGATGTTTTGAAAATGCGCGTCCAACGACAATAGCGCGGCGCCGTGCTCCAGGGTACTGGCTGCAATCCACAGATCGTTGGTGGGAATGGGCTGGCCTTTACGGCGGAGTGCGGCATAAAGAAGTGCATATAGATCGGCGGTGGCCGCAGTGCTTGGAACCACTTTCACGCGTGGTGTGTTGATAAACTGCGTCAATTCGCTGCGATCGACACTCTCCCGCTGGCCTGCGGCAAAGCCACCCAACAGTTCGGCCAACACGGTAACGCACAAAATGATGGTGGGTGCGTGCTGCACAACAGCCACAACTTGCGCATCGCCGTGCTTGAAGGCAGCGTAGGCGTTCGTGTCCAGGGCGATTGGGCGCACAGCTTAATTCCAGAGTGCCGTGTCAACATCGGCAAAAGCAGCCGTGTTGCGCTCAAAGGCTTGTGCTTCTGCGTCGCTCCAAGTGCCGGCTAAGGCATCGAGATCGTCGAACTTTTTCAAAGCACCCAGCTGAACAGACGTGCCGGTACCTTGCAACAGGCGCAGCACCAGGCTGTTGAGACTACCTCCCTCTTGTTCGGCCTGACTTTTAAGCCGCGCCAGTACCTGATCATCCAGTCCGCGAATACTCATAGTCGCCATGATGTCACCTTTGAATTCAACTTGAATGCACACATAGTAGCACTTCGGGTGGGTGATCAAACAACTCCGTTCATTTTGTGGCCTCGATCAGCATGAACAAGCCATGCCCCGGCAGCGCCCAGCGCAACAAGCGGCGCGGCCAGAGACGCTTCGCCATCGACACGGCACACTCGGTCAGATCGATTCCCAGATGACTCACGCCGCCCGTACTTCATCCAGCAACTCAGGATGCTTGTCCAGCAGTTTCAGCAGCAACACGGTGGATTTGTGCGGCTGTGTCTTTCCCCGTTCGTATTCCGAAAACGCGCTGGCTCCGCCGCCGAACAGTTTCCCCGCTTCGGCTTGTCGCAAGCCTAGTTTTTTGCGAATGTCGCGCAAAGACTCTGCAATCTCACGATCAGTGGACGTGCAAAACACATCCACGGCATCGCTATATCGTTTTCCCTCTCCATCGTCAAACTCGCACTCATGGCACACTGGGCAATGCCAGCCAGACACCTGTGGGACGTTCAATGAACGGTCTCGATACATGAACGTCAAATCGCACTTGCCATATGCCAGTAACGTACCATCGTCGCAATGTAAACAGAATTTCTTTTCACTCATCTCATTTCTCCTTGAACTGAATCACCGTCGCGCCCGCCTGAATCGTCACCTTGACGTAAGCAGTGATACCGTTCTGGCAGGGTACGTGATACACGTCTTGCCACACTTGGCTGTCGGCATTCGAGGTCATGCTCTTGAACAACATGCCTTGCTGTAATCTTGCCACCACATCAAGCGCAGCCTGTCCATCCAACCCCATCAGCCGAGCATTATCTTTTGCAGTGCGGGTAAAGGCATCCATGCCACGCTTCGCTACGATTTCTTTTACCTTGTTCAGATCGTAATGGGCTTTACGCTTTTCCATGCTCGTTAGTTTATGGATTCCATAAGTTAAAGGCAAGAAATATTGATGAAATTTTCGGCACCCCGGCAACGAAGTCAATCCCCTTCACCTCACCGCCTCGATCAGCATGAACAAGCCATGCCCCGGCAGCGCCCAGCGCAATAGGCGGCGTGGCCAAATGCGCCTTGCCAGCGACAATAACCAACCTTGATGACGCTGCCCGGCACCGGATTCCAGCAGATCGCCGTGGGTCAATACCGTCGATATCCTGACCTCGGCAAATTGCCGGAAAAGCCCGCGCGCTTCCTCCATGGTGTAAGCCTTCGTGCCCGGACTTTCGAGATGATTCGCGTAGATATCCCCGAGGTTGCGCCACGGTTTCCCCGCCAGCAATGCATAACGTAGCCAGAGCATGTAGCCGACCAGCGAGTGCTTGTGGTAGATCATGATCCTTGCCACCCCGCCAGGTCGAAGTACCCGCCAGACCTCATCGATGGCGTGCGCCGTATCCGGGCTGTGGTGCAGCACGCCCCAGGAATAGACCCAATCGAAGGATGCATCCGCAAAGGGCAGAGACTCGGCATCCGCCACCCGCAGATCGGACTTCAGCCCGAACAGCTCGAAACGCCTCCCGGTATGCTCCACGGCGCGATCGGTCAAATCGATGCCCGTCAACCTTGCGCCGGCTTGCGCAAAACGCTGGTGGTCGGCGCCCAGCCCGACGCCAATTTCCAGCACATCCAGATCGCGTGAGGCATCGAAGCAGGCGAAGCTTTCGATGAACGGCTCCAGGGTATAGCGTCTACTCATCTGCGCCAGATAACCGGGCTTGTCCGAAGCATCGAGAAGCAGTCGCTCCCCGCACGCCGCCGCGTTCCAGAAATCGCGAACTTCTTGTTTCAGATCATCCACGCGCTGCGCCCTTCGGCAAAGCCTTGTCCATGAATTCCCGGAATCAGATCTCGATGCACACCCGACGCCTTGGAGAATGCACAGATCATAGCTGGGACTTGTCTGGTCAGTACATATTGGAATTCATGGGCTAACTGCTTCGACATAAACACTTTCAGATTCCCTCTCATGCAAGTCCAACGACACGGAATTTTCAATCATGGTTTCTCCCGATTGGACCACTCTCATCTTAATGAAACCATGATCACCAAGAAGTTTGCTTAAGGATTTACCGTCGTACATCCACTTGTGGTTACGAAAGCCCACGATCAACAAATGAGCACGCTCTAAGAGAGACTTTGGGGAATCTGTCCATAAGATAGTGGACTTAATGAAAAAGTCGGCATCGCCCGTTGAAATATATTGATCGACCAACTTCTTTATGTCAG
>CAYHXK010000361.1:0-2988 GCA_964360125.1 uncultured Sterolibacterium sp. | reverse complement strand
CCGCCGGGCTGATCCTGGCCTACCATGACCGTTCCGACGGCGGCCTGTTCGCCACGCTGTGCGAGATGGCCTTTGCCGGACGCGTCGGGGTTACGCTGAATCTCGATACGCTGTGCTACGACTCACTGATGAACGATGTCGATGGCATGGAGCGGTCTCCCGACATCATCGCCGGACGCCTGCACGACCGCCTGTTCGGCGCTCTGTTCACCGAGGAACTCGGCGCCGTGCTGCAGATTCGCCGCGAGCAGCGCGAGCTTGTCATGCAACTATTGCGCGAGGCCGGGCTGGGCGGCGTGACGCATGCCATCGGCACCCTCAACGACCAGGACGAACTGCGCGTCTGGCGCAATGCCCAACCGGTTTTTGCGGCCAGCCGCACGGACTTGCAACGCGCCTGGAGCGAAACCGGCTACCGGATCGCCGGCCTGCGCGACGATCCGGCGTGCGTGCAGGAGGAGTTCGATGCCTTGCTGGATGCCGCCGATCCTGGCTTGTCGGCACATCTGACTTTCGACCCCGGCAAGGATTCGGCTGCGCCATTCGTCAATACCGGCAGCAGGCCTAAAATCGCCATCCTGCGCGAACAGGGGGTGAATGGCCAGGTGGAAATGGCGGCGGCGTTCGAGCGCGCCGGTTTCGCCCCCTACGATGTGCACATGAGCGACCTGCAGACAGGACGAGTGGCGCTCGCCGATTTCCAGGGCTTCGCGGCCTGCGGCGGCTTTTCCTATGGCGACGTGCTCGGCGCCGGACAGGGCTGGGCCAAGTCGATCCTCTTCAACCCCCGATTGCGCGAGGCTTTTGCCGAGTTCTTCGCGCGTTCCGACAGTTTTGCCCTGGGGGTATGCAATGGCTGCCAGATGATGAGCCACCTGGCCGAAATCATCCCCGGCGCCGCTGCCTGGCCGATCTTCCAGCGCAACCGCAGCGAGCAATACGAGGCGCGCCTGGTAATGGTGGAAATAACCCAGTCGCCGTCGCTATTTTTTGCCGGCATGGCCGGCAGCCGCTTGCCCATAGTGGTTTCGCACGGCGAGGGGCGCGCCGAATTCGGTGGGGATGCACGCGCCGCTGAAGTGAATACAGCGCTGCGCTTTGTCGATAATCGCGGCCGGATTGCCTCGACGTATCCGGCCAATCCCAACGGTTCGCCTGGCGGACTGGCAGGCGTTACCACTGCCGATGGCCGTTACACCATCATGATGCCGCATCCCGAGCGGATTTTCCGCAACACGCAATTGTCCTGGCATCCGCGGGAATGGGCTGGACAATTCGGCGACGGATCACCCTGGTTGAGCATGTTCCGCAATGCGCGCAAGTGGATCGCCTGAAGCCTGACGGCGACAGTTGCCTGAGCAGTTTAAGCTGGAAAACCACAATGCTGGATGGCCAGTCACCCGACTGCCGATGCGGCTGCCATTCCTGAGAAAAAAAAGTCTGCGCCAGGATTTCGCGCGCTATGGCATTTCATTGGGAGTTGGAATATTCTTGAGTTATGAATATTTCAAGCAAGGTCTTCATGATGGCGACCGTCAATCTGCGGAAATAAGACAGTGAGTACTGCGTCGATACGCTCCCATCTCCTGCTGCTGGTCCTGGCGGTGTCCGTACCGCTTGTGGCGGGCGTCGGACTAGGCATCTATTCCGACATGCAGCAGTCCATCGCTCATGCCAAGACCTCGCTGCGAACGCTGGCGAGTACCATGGTCAGCAACACCGGCGGCAAGATTGACAATGCCCGCCAGGTTCTCGAACGCCTGGCTGCCCGCCCTCTGGTCAGGCAGGTCGACCCCAACCACTGCGACCCCGCACTGAAGGACCTGCTTAGCCTGAATCCCGGTTACACCAATGTCGCGTATGCGGATATGGAGGGTGTGGTGATCTGCTCGGCGTTGCCGCCTCCCGGCGGCAAGCCGCTCGATTTCGGGAAAACGCCGTCGTTCCAGAAGTTCCTGAAGGAGAGACGCTTCAGCGTCGGGCAGCCATTTGTCGGTCCGATCACCGGCAAGTGGATTTCCATTCTCAGACAACCTATCTGGAACGATCGTCAGGAAATGATCGGGGCAGTCCACCTGCCCCTCGACCTGGCGGCTTACGATCCCCTTATCCCCACCCAGTTCCTGCCGGCCGGGAGCCGCTACGGCTTCTTCAGTGAAGATGGAACAATGATCTGGCGCAATCGCGATCCGGAGGGCTTGATCGGCACACGGCCAAACGGGGAGGCGGCGCGGCGGATAGTCGAGGTGCGCGATGGGGAATTCGAAAGCCGGGCGGCGGACGGTGTGACGCGTTACTTTTCGGTGGTGCCGATGGCGGAGACCGGATGGATTGCTTTCGTCGGCGTACCTGTGTCGGAAGTTTATGCCGCAGCCAGGCAACGCGCGATGGTTGCAACGGGCATCGCGCTGGCAGCGATTACCTGCCTGATTATTATTGCCCTTGCCATTGCACGGCGCATAGCCGGACCGGTGACGGCACTGGAGACAGCCGCGTACGCTGTCCATAGCGGAAACTTCGGGGCTAGAGTGGCGCCTGGAGGCCCGCGCGAAATCGCTGCGGTGGCGCAAGCATTCAACGCCATGATCGAAGCACAGCATCGCAGTGACGCGCAACTTCGGGCGTTTCTGGAGAACAGTGCCGTCATCGCCTGGCTTAAGGATTTGGATTTCCGTCACGTATTTGTCAGCGACAACTTTCTGAGACGGTTCGCGCTTCACCGGGATGCCGTGATCGGCAAAACCGAACATGAGATATGGCCACGGGCAACTGCGGATGCACGTTGCAACAATGATTTGGCTCTGCTTGAAAAAGACAGCACCATCGAAGCCGTGGAGGCAATGACGAATCCTGACGGCAGCATCTCCTGGTGGCTCAGTAACAAGTTCATTTTCCAGGGTCACGATGGGAAACGCCTGCTGGGCGGACTAGCCGTCGACATCACCGAGCTCAAGCGGGCAGAAGATGCCGTTAGGGAAAGCGATAGAA
>CAYHXK010000360.1:0-3009 GCA_964360125.1 uncultured Sterolibacterium sp. | reverse complement strand
CGTCGGCCTTGATCAGCGAGCGGATCGCCGTCGGCGCGGTATAGAAGACATTGACCCGGTGATCCTGGATGGTCTTCCAGAAGCGGCCGGCATCGGGATAGGTCGGCACGCCCTCGAAGACGATCTCGGTGGCGCCGCAGGCCAGCGGACCATAGGTGATGTAAGTATGCCCGGTCACCCAGCCGATGTCGGCGGTACACCAGAAGACATCCGAAGGCTTGTTGTCGAAGGTCCATTTCATGGGCAGGATGGCTTGCAGCAGGTAACCGCCGGAGGAGTGCTGGACGCCCTTCGGCTTGCCGGTGGAACCCGAGGTGTAGAGTATGAACAGCGGATGCTCGGCAGCCACCCATTCCGGTTCGCAAATTTCCGGCTGGTTGGCGGTCACCTCGTGCCACCACTTGTCGCGGCCGGCAAGCATGTTGCAGGGGTTGCCGGTGCGCTGGTAGACGATCACGCTGTGGATGCTCTCGCAGCCGCCCAGGGCGATGCCTTCATCGACCGCCGGCTTCAAGGGAAGGTTCTTGCCGCCGCGGCATTGCGCGTCGGCGGTGATGACGGCCACCGCGCCGGCATCCTGGATGCGTTCCTGCAAACTCTTGGCGGAGAAGCCGCCGAACACCACCGAGTGGATCGCACCGATGCGCGCGCAAGCCTGCATGGCTACGACGCCTTCGATCGACATCGGCATGTAGATGATGACGCGATCGCCTTTCTTGATACCCTCTGCCCGCAGTGCATTGGCGAAGCGGGTGGTCCGCAGCAGCAGTTCCCGATAGGTAACCTTGGCGACCTTGCCGTCGTCGGCCTCGAAAATGATCGCCACCTTGTCGCCAAGGCCGGCGTCGACATTACGATCTAGGCAGTTATAGGAAACGTTGAGAGTGCCGTCGGCGAACCACTTGTAGAAAGGCGCGGCGGATTCGTCGAGGGACTGGGAAAACGGTGTGCGCCAGCTGATATGCTCGCGTGCCAGGCGCGCCCAATAGCCGGGGTAATCCTGTTCCGCCTCCTTGCACAGCGCCGCGTATGCGGCCATGCCTGAGATCGTGGCATTCTTGACGGTATCGGCGGAAGGCGGAAAAACGCGATTTTCCTGCAGCACCGATTCAATCGATGACGACATCTGGATCTCTCCTTTAGGCTGGAAGCACGTGGGGATTCAACGCCGCGTATGTTACACCCGTCTTACTCCCCTGCACCGCCTAGCGCAGCGCAACATGAATGTTAGAATGTACTGAAATGATTTGCCGGTGCGCCCCTTCATCGCGACGCATCTCTTCCAATCTTCAGCATGGAGTAACAGCAATGTCAAGATTCATCAAAGGCATGGAAACCCTGATCTTCTCCAGCCGCTGGCTGCAGGCGCCGCTGTATCTCGGCCTGATCATCGCCCAGTGCGTCTATGTATACCAGTTCATGCACGAGCTGGCGCTGCTGGTCACCAGGACCGGCAGCCTCAGCGAAAACGACATCATGCTGATCGTGCTGGGTCTGATCGATGTGGTGATGATCGCCAACCTGCTGATCATGGTCATCGTCGGCGGCTACGAAACCTTCGTTTCCCGTCTCGATCTGGAAGATCACCCGGACCAGCCGGAATGGCTCTCGCACGTCAATGCCGGCGTGCTCAAGGTCAAGCTGTCCACCGCCTTGATCGGCATTTCCTCGATCCATCTGCTGAAGACTTTCATCAACGCCGAGCACATGGAGGATCGCGTGATCCTGTGGCAAGTAGCGATCCACCTCTCCTTCCTGGTTTCCTCGATCGCCATCGCGGTCACCGATAGAATCATGACCCAAACCCTGATGCTGAGCAGCAAGGGGCATTAAGGAGTTCCACCGTGACAACCATCCGCCAGGAGGACTTCGTCGCCAGCATCGCCGACGCCTTCCAGTACATCAGCTATTACCATCCGGCCGATTACATCAAGGCCTTGTCCGCGGCGTACGCGCGCGAGGAAGGCCCCGCCGCCAGGGACGCCATCGCCCAGATCCTGATCAACTCGCGCATGTGCGCCGAGGGCCACCGGCCGATCTGCCAGGATACCGGCATCGCCGTGGTGTTCCTCAAGGTCGGCATGGAGGTGAAGTGGGACGCCACGTTGTCGGTGCAGCAGATGGTCGATGAAGGCGTGCGTCGCGCCTACCTGAATCCGGACAACAAGCTGCGCGCCTCGGTGCTGGCCGATCCCGCCGGAAAGCGCAGCAACACCCGGGACAATACCCCCGCCGTGGTGCATTACGAAATCGTTCCCGGCCAGCAGGTCGAAGTCATCTGCGCGGCCAAGGGTGGCGGTTCCGAAAACAAGTCGAAGTTCGTGATGCTCAATCCCTCCGACTCCATCGTCGACTGGGTGCTCAAGACCGTGCCGACCATGGGCGCCGGCTGGTGCCCGCCTGGCATCCTCGGCATCGGCATCGGCGGCACGCCGGAGAAGGCCATGCTGCTGGCCAAGGAATCGCTGATGGCGCCGGTGGACATCCACGAACTGATCGCGCGCGGTCCGAAAAGCCGCGCCGAAGAATTACGCCTGGAACTCTACGAGAAGGTCAACGCCCTCGGCATCGGCGCCCAAGGGCTGGGTGGCCTCACAACCGTACTCGACGTCAAGATCCTCGATTACCCGACGCACGCCGCTTCGCTGCCGGTGGCGATGATCCCAAACTGCGCCGCCACCCGCCATGCGCACTTCCATCTCGACGGCTCCGGCCCGGCGAAACTCGACCCGCCCAACCTGGATGACTGGCCGAAGCTCACCTACGATGCCAGCAAGGGCAAGCGCGTCAATCTCGACACGGTCACGCGCGAGGAAGTGGCAAGCTGGCAACCGGGCGACGTGCTGCTGCTCAACGGCAAGCTGCTCACCGGCCGCGACGCCGCCCACAAGCGCCTGATAGACATGTTGAACAAGGGCGAGAAGCTGCCGGTGGACTTCACCAACCGCTTCATCTATTACGTCGGCCCGGTCGACCCGGTGCGCGACGATGTGGTGGGGCCGGCCGGCC
>CAYHXK010000359.1:0-3019 GCA_964360125.1 uncultured Sterolibacterium sp. | reverse complement strand
CAACAGACCAGATAATCTGACCAGTTTGATTTGGATAGGTGAGGAGGCAATCATGCAGGGTTCGCAGTGGAGGTTGCAGGACGCAAAAACTCAGTTCAGCCAGGTCGTTGACGCGGCTTTGCAGGGAGAGCCGCAACACGTTACACGGAGAGGTCGGGAGGCGGTGGTTGTTTTGTCTGAGGCAAATTATCGCGCGCTTCGCGAGAGTGCTCGGGCCAGTGCCCCAGGATTCGTCGCGCATCTCCTTGCCATACCCAAAGACGAGGGACCACTTGCGGAACCCCGTCGTATTGCTCTGCGCGACATCGATCTCTGATGTTTCTTCTCGACACCGTAATCCTCTCCGAGCTGCGAAAGAAGAGGCCGAATGCCGGAGTGGTTCGCTGGATTTCGAAGCAGCAGGATGATCAGCTACATCTCAGCGTTGTCACGCTTGGCGAAATTGAGCGGGAAATAGAAAAGCGCCGCAAGGCTGATGCTGAGTTTGCCGACACGCTGGCAGCATGGCTTGAGAGTCTGATACGCATTTATGCGGATAGGATCCTCCCGGTTACGCCCAGCGTGGCACGCCGTTGGGGTTGTCTGTCGGCTCAACTTGGGCACGAAGGTGCCGACCTGTTGATCGCCGCGACCGCGCTTACTTATGGACTAACAGTCGTTACTCGTAATGTAAGCGACTTTGAACCAACCGGAGTCAACGTGATTAATCCATTCTCTCGATAAGCACTCAAGATGGCCGGAAGCGCAGTGCTGGTTAGTTGCCCGTCACGACGAAGTGGCGTCCGGGTCGTCGCCATCGCAGGAACTGGCACGTCATACAACCAAGGGGGCAGGCTTGAGGCCTTTCCCGAATGCGCTCAGGTCGATGCGCTTGGCTACATCCTTAATATCGTCGCAGTCGTCAGCCGAAGTGAAAGCAGTGCCGGGTAAAACACGCAGGCTGCGCTGCCCGCGTCAAGCGATTTCCGCGACGCGGTGGCAGGCCACCAGCCTGCCGTCGAAGTCCTGCAACTGAGGGATTTCCTGGCGGCAGCGCTCAACCGCGTGCGGGCAGCGGTTGCTGAAGGCGCAACCCGGCGGCGGCGAGAGCGGCGAGGGCTGCTCGCCATGCAAGATGATCTTCTGCTGGCGCAGCGCCGGATTGATGCGCGGCGTGCTGGCGAGCAGCGCCCTGGTGTAGGGATGCAGCGGGCGGCTGAAAATGTTCTGCTTGACGCCGTACTCGACGGTTTTTCCCAGATACATCACCAGCAAGTCGTCGGCGATGTGCTCGACCACGGCCAGGTTGTGCGAGATGAACAGATAGGCGACGCCGCTGCTTTCCTGCACATCCATCAACAAATTGAGCACTTGCGCCTGGATCGACACGTCGAGCGCGGACACGGGTTCGTCGGCGACGATCACTTTCGGATCCAGCATCAGCGCCCGGGCAATCGCGATGCGCTGGCGCTGGCCTCCCGAAAACATGTGGGGATAGCGCGCATAGTGCTCCGGCCGCAAACCGACCCGGCTCATCATGGCGCGCGCCTTTTCGGCGCGTTCGGCTTTAGTCAGCGGTGTGTTGATGATGAGCGGTTCTTCCAGCAGGCTGCCGACATTCTTGCGCGGGTTCAGGCTGGCATAGGGATTCTGGAACACCATTTGCACCAGCGGCCGGATTCTTTTGAGTTCCTGCCGGTCGGCATGGGCGATGTCCTTGCCCTCCATCCACAGCTCGCCGCCGCTGGGCTGCTCGATCATGGTGAGTTGCCGTGCCAGCGTGGATTTGCCGCAGCCGGATTCGCCGGCCACCGCCAGGGTTTTGCCGGGGGCCAGGCTGAACGACACGCCGTCGAGCGCCCGCAGTATGGCTTTGGGTTTGCGCCAGCCTTGCGAAACCCGATAGTGCCTGGCGAGGTTTTTTGCTTCCAGCAGTGGCTTGGGATTGCTCATCGGATTGTTCCGTTCGATCCGCGACCGGTCGGCACGCCCTCGGGGTTGAGCGGGAAATGGCAGCGCACCTGCGCATCGGGCGCATCGGGCGCACCGGACACAGCGGCCAATGCCGGACGCTTCGCTCTGCAAACGTCCTCCGCATAGCTGCAGCGCGGACCGAGCAGGCAGCCATGCGGACGGTCGTACTGGCCGGGGACGACGCCGGGGATGGTTTTCATGCGCGCCTGACCGATGTTGTACTCCGGCAACGAAGCCAGCAATGCCTGGGTATAGGGATGCCGGGGAGCATTGAAGATGTCCGGCACGCGGCCGGTCTCCATCACCTGTCCCGCATACATCACCACCACGCGCTGCGCGGTTTGCGCGATGACGCTGAGGTCGTGACTGATCAGCATCAGGGCCATGCCGCGCTCGCGCTGCAATTGCAATAACAATTCGAGCATTTGCGCCTGCACCGTGACGTCCAGCGCCGTGGTCGGTTCGTCGGCGATCAGCAGGCGCGGATTGCAGGCGATCGCCATGGCCACCATGACGCGCTGGCTCATGCCGCCGGAAAGCTGGTGCGGATAGGCATCGAGCCGATTCTCCGGATCGGGGATATCGACCTGCTTCAACAGTGCCAAGGCCTGCGCGCGCAATTCCTTTTTTGGCCCGCCCTGGTGTACTTGTAGAGTCTCCATCAACTGATAGGCTACCGTAAAGCACGGGTTGAGGCTGGTCATCGGATCCTGGAAAATCATCGCGATGTCCTTGCCCAGCAGGCCGGTCCGCTCGCGTTCCGACATGCCCAGCAGATCGCGTCCGGCAAAGGCCATGCGCTCCGCCTTGACGCGGCCGGGGTAATCGATCAGTCCCATCAGGGAGAGCGCCGTAACGCTCTTGCCCGAACCGGATTCGCCGACGATGCCGACGATCTCGCCTTGCTCGATGCTCAGGTCGAGATCGTCCACGGCGCTGAACGGGGATTGCTCAGCGCCGAATTCGACGCGCAGGTTTTTAATTTCGAGCAATGCCATGGGTTACCCTGGGAAAAGCTATTGAACCGCAAAGGACGCAGAGGACGCAAAGGAATTCAAATGCTGAT
>CAYHXK010000358.1:0-3025 GCA_964360125.1 uncultured Sterolibacterium sp. | reverse complement strand
TCCTTCACCATGTTGATGGTGTATTTCGGTATCTCGATCACCAGCGGAACCTCGGTGACCAGCGCCTGACAGGACAGGCGCGAATTCGGCTCCAGCCCCCAGGCCTTGTCGAGCAGGTCATCCTCGAGTTCCTCGGCCGGCGCCAGCGCATTGTAGCCTTCGCGAATCACCACGTGGCAGGTGGTGCAGGCGCAGGATTTTTCGCAGGCATGTTCGATCTCGATGCCGTTTTCCAGCAGGGTATCGCACAGCGATTTGCCGGGCTGCGCATCGATGACTGCGCCCTCCGGACAGAGTTCGACGTGGGGCAGGACGATGATTTGGGTCATGAGATTTCCGCTATTTTCCTGCCGGAGAGCGCGCGTTGCACGCTCCGGTTCATGCGCCGCGCGGCGAACTCCGCGGTAGCTTGGTTGAGGGCGGCCAGGGCCAGGTCGATGGCGCGGCGGTCGTCGCCCACCAGTACCGCCTGAAGCTTGCCGACGCAGCTATCGATATGGGAGCGTTCGATTTCGGAGAGCAATGCGGCATCCTGGTTGAGCGCAGTCTGGGTGGCTTCGAGCAGCCGCTGCGCCTCCACTTGCGCTTCGCGCAGGGCGCGCCGGAATGCGTCCTCGGAGGCGTGAGTGAAGCTGTCCTTGAGCATGCCGGTGATTTCATCGTCGCTCAGGCCATACGATGGCTTGACTTCGATGCGCGTCTCATGCCCGGTCGTCAGCTCGCGCGCGGTCACCGACAGCAAGCCATCGGCATCGACCTGAAAGCTCACCCGGATGCGCGCCGCGCCGGCCGACATCGGCGGAATGCCATGCAGTTCGAAGCGCGCCAGCGAGCGGCAGTCGGAAATCAATTCGCGCTCGCCCTGCACGACATGAATCGCCATGGCCGTCTGGCCATCCTTGAAAGTGGTGAACTCCTGGGCGCGGGCGATGGGGATCGTCGAATTGCGCGGGATGATTTTTTCCGTCAGGCCGCCCATCATCTCCAGTCCCAGCGACAGCGGAATCACATCGAGCAGCAGCCAGTCGTCGCCGGAAGCGCGATTGCCGGCCAGCAGATTGGCCTGTGTCGCCGCGCCCAGCGCCACTACCTTGTCGGGATCGAGGTTGTTGAGAGGCTCCTGGCCGAAGTACTCGCCGACGGCATGCTGAATCTGCGGCATGCGGGTGGATCCGCCGACCATCACCACGCCCTTCACCTCCTCGACGGAAAGGCCGGCGTCGCGTAGCGCCTTGCGGGTCGGCGCCAGGGTTTTCTGCACCAGGGTGCGGGTAATCTCGCTAAAAAGAGCCGTCGTCAATTTGACATCGACATATTCGCTGCTGCCCAGCTTGACGGTGATCGGCGCCTCGCCGTGATAGGTCAGGTATTCCTTGGCCTCGCGGGCGCGCGTCAACAGCAGGCGCGCATCGGAATGCGAAAGCGGCGCCAGTTTGGCCTCTTCGATGATCCAGCAAAACACCCGCTGATCGAAGTCGTCGCCGCCCAGCGCCGAATCCCCGCCGGTCGCCAGCACTTCGAAGATACCCTTGGAAAGTTTCAGAATGGAGATATCGAAAGTGCCGCCGCCGAGGTCGAATACCGCATAGACTCCCTCGCTGCCGTTGTCGAGACCGTAGGCGATGGCGGCGGCGGTAGGCTCATTCAGCAGACGCAAGACATTCAGGCCGGCCAGTCGCGCCGCGTCCTTGGTAGCCTGACGCTGGGCTTCGTCGAAATATGCCGGCACGGTGATCACGGCGCCGCTCAGCACGCCGCCGAGCGAGGCTTCGGCACGCTCGCGCAGCACCCTGAGGATTTCCGCCGAGACTTCGACCGGACTTTTGGTGCCGGCCGCGGTGCGCAGCTTGACCATGCCTTCGGTATCGACAAAGTCGTAGGGCATGCTCTCGATGTGGGCGATGTCCTTGACTCCGCGTCCCATGAAACGCTTGACCGAAACGATGGTGTTTTTTGGATCGAGCGATTGTCGTGCCTGGGCAGCGTAGCCGATCGCCTGCACTCCCTGCGCGCAGTATTGCACCACCGAAGGCAGCAAGGGCCGGCCGAGTTCGTCGCTGAGCACGACCGACATGCCGCTCCGCACCGTGGCAACCAGTGAGTTGGTGGTGCCAAGATCGATGCCGACGGCGAGGCGATGTTCGTGAGGCGCTGTCGATTCGCCTGGTTCTGAAATTTGTAGTAGTGCCATGTTGTATTGGGATAAACCTAAAAACGGCGTTTCACCGCAAAGGACGCAGAGGACGCAAAGAAATTCAAATCCTTATGCAACATAATCGACCCACCCTACTGGTGAGGTGCAACAGTTCGCCAATTCCTTGTATTCCTTTGTGTCCTCTGCGTCCTTTGCGGTTCAATAGATTTTTCTAGGATAAATCAGGTTTCGAGCGTCGCCAGCGCCTCGTCGATTTCCTGCAGCAGCTTTTCCTGGAACATCAGTTGCCGCACCGTCCCTGCCGCGGCCGGGTGATCGCGCTGTGTATCCATTTGCGATTCAAGCAACCGGTATTGTCCCGCCATCTCCTGTTTGATGCGCCGATGCAGATGCTCCAGCGCTTCAGTATCGTTGCCCGTGAGCGCTTCTTCGACTGCTTCGCGCCATTCCATCTGCTGCATCAGGAAATCCGGCGGCATCGCGGTGTTGTGCTCCAGTTGCACGTCGATGCCGGCCAGGCGCAGCATATACTGGGCGCGTCGCAAAGGAAGTCGCAAGGTACGATAGGCCTCGTTGACCTGGGTGGACCACTGCATCGCCAGGCGGCGTTCGGCATCGCTCAGATGCGCATGCTTGTCGGGATGGACACGGGTCTGCAACTCGCGGTAATGCTGCTCCAAATCGGCCGTGTCGAGCGCATAAGCACGCGGCAGGCCGAACAGAGCGTAGTAGTCTTGAGTGAAGTCCGGGGGCATTTCAGTGAGCACGCAAGCTGGGCTGTAATCCGCCTCACCGGGCGGCTACGCTCAGGAGGGCAATCCTCGCTTAAACGTTGAAGCTTTCGCCGCAGCCGCATTGATCCTTGATGTT
>CAYHXK010000357.1:0-3029 GCA_964360125.1 uncultured Sterolibacterium sp. | reverse complement strand
CCCCCGGTGAGCAGGCTGCTGCTGGCCAGGATCAGGACCGGGACGAGGATCGTGCCGACCGGATCGATGTGGCGTAACGGATTCAGGCTCACCCGTCCCAGCTGCCACGCCGTCGGATCGCCGAAATGGCGGGCGACATAGCCATGCGCGGCTTCGTGCAGGGTAATGGCAAAGATCACCGGCAAAGCCCAAATTGCCAGCGTCTGGATCAAGTTTTCCATGGGAGGGTCGGATTCTACCAGAGCGGTTAATCGAAGCCGAACGGCGCCAGCGAACCACGCCCGGCGCGCACCAGCTCCGGGACTCCACCAACCAGGTTGACCACTGTCGTCATCTCGCGGCGGCAGGGTCCGGCATCGACAATCAGATCGAGCCGCTTTTCCAGATGCTCGCGGATCTCATGGGCGTCGGCGAGCGGCGCATCGGCGCCGGGCAGAATCAGTGACGATGTCAGCAAGGGCTGGTCGAGTTCGGCCAGCAGCGCCTGCACCAGGACATGGTCGGGCACGCGCAAACCTATGGTCTTGCGCTTGGGGTGCAAGACCCGTCGCGGCAATTCGCGAGTGCCTTCGAGAATGAAGGTATAGCTGCCCGGCGTGGTCGCCTTGAGCAAACGGAACTGGGCGTTGTCGACGCGCGCGTAAGTGGCGATCTCGGAAAGATCGCGGCACATCAGGGTGAAATGATGGCGCTGGTCTACGCCGCGGATGTTGCGGATGCGATCGAGCAATGCGGCATCGCCGAGATGGCCCACCAAAGCATAGGCGGAATCGGTGGGCAGCGCTGCCAGTCCTCCGCCGCGGATAATTTCCGCCGCCTGCTTGATCAGGCGCGGCTGCGGATGCTCGGGATGCAGCGTGAAATACTGGGCCATGTGCTATTCCATTTCCAGATCATTTGTGACGCGAAGACGAGCCGCAGACAGTACAAATTGTACGGCAAGGCGAAGTCGACAAAGTCACGGATTATATGGAAATGGAATTACAGCAGCTTCCGCCATACCGGCGTCAGGTCGTCAGGCAGTTGCGGAATCTTGCCGAGATCGATGCGGCTCTCGCCGGGACCGTGAAAATCCGAGGCGCGCGAAGCGAGGAAGCCGAACTCCCGGGCGTATGAGGCAAACTCGCGGGTTTCCTCGTCGTTGTGGGATCCGGACAACACTTCGATCCCCTCCCCGCCCAGCTCACGAAACTCGCCCAGCAAACGGCGCAACTCCTTGTTGCTGAGACGATAGCGTCCGGGATGCGCCAGTACCGCCACACCGCCCGCGGCGCCGATCCATCCCAATGCCTGTTCCAGCGTAGCCCAGACATGGGCCACATAACCAGGCTTGCCCTTGGCCAGCCAATGGTCGAAGACCGATTTGACATCCTTGGCGTGCCCCATCTCGACGATATATCGGGCAAAGTGAGAGCGGCTCACCAGGGCCGGATTGCCGACATAGCGCAACGCGCCTTGATGGGCGCCGTGGATGCCGACCTTTTCAAGCTCGGCCGACATCTGCGCCGCCCGTGCATCGCGGCCGCTGCGCACCTTCGCCAGACCGGCCAACAGGGCGGGATGAGAGGGGTCGATGCCCAGCCCGACGATATGCAGCGTGGTATCTTCGCCCCAGGATACAGAAATCTCCACGCCATCGATAAATCTCAAGCCGAGTTCATTGGCGACAGCGCGCGCCTCGGCCAGGCCGCCGATCTCGTCGTGATCGGTCAGCGCCAGCAGATCCACGCCATTGGCATGGGCGCGACGCACCACCTCGGCCGGCGCCAGCAAACCGTCGGAGACTGTGGAATGGCAGTGGAGGTCGGCGTTGGACACGGCATCCGCGTCCACGACTGCGGCGGCGCTCATGCGAAGAATTCCTCGAGCAGTCGCGCCAGCTGTTGAGGCTGGTCGTGATGCATATTGTGGCCGGCGTCCTCCAGCATGACGCTGCGTATGTCGCGAAAGCAGGCGATGCGATCGCGGTACTCCGCCGCGCCGGTCTCGCCTGCATAAGCTTTCATGATGAAGGAGTCTGTTGCCGCCACCCACAGCACCGGCGCGACAATCCTGCGCCAGCAGGCCTTGGCGTCTTCGAGACGATAAAGCACCGGATTCGGCAGCTTGTGGTAGGGATCGGCCGCTACGACGATGGCTTCTTCGCCGGCCTCCTTGTCGCTAGGTTGACCAAGATGTTCCGCCAGAAATGCCGCCTGTTCCGGTTTCAGGCGCGGGTTGCCGCGCCGCAGGCGGGCGGCCAGTTCGGCGCGGTCGGCATAGCAATTGAAGCTGGGTCCGGTGCGCACCAAGTCCAGCCATCTGGCATAACGCTCGGGCGCTTCGGCCGAATCGCTGACATGCAGGCCGAAGCCTTCCAGCGTGGCGAGGCTGGCCACCCGTTCGGGACGGATGCCGGCATACAGGCAGGCGACATTGCCGCCCAGGCTGTGGCCGACCAGGCGCGCCGGCGCATCCGGCGAATAATGGGCCAGCAGCGCATCGAGATCGGCGACGTAGTCGGGGAACCAGTAGCTATGCTTGTTCCACTGCGAGTGGCCAAATCCCCGCCAGTCGAGCGCGATCACCCGCCAGTCGCGGGACAGGGCATCGACGAGGAACTGGAAGATGGCCGAAACATCCATCCAGCCATGCAGCAGGAACAACTGCGGCGCACCGGCCGGCCCCCAGATCCGGACGTGGGTGCGCAAGCCGCGCAGATCGGTGAATTCCGAGATGCTCTGTTTCATTTTGCAATTCTAGCATCCGCTCCCTCTGGTCCTGACTCTCTCACCTCCGGCTCACCGCCACAGTTCTGTCGTCACCAATACGTGGTCTCTCATAACTCGCACCCGCCGACAGCACGCATGTCGATACGGCCAGGCTAGCGAACAGCAAGAAGAGCACTTGCCTCAGTGGCGCGTGCGCTTGCGTCTTAGCTTTTAAGAGCCGGTGGATGACGGTGTGACTATGGGATCAGTCGAGGCGTCATGCGAGCAGGGTTCCGTCGCGATACACCCGCAGTTCGCCGGGCGAGAACGGTTGCCAGG
>CAYHXK010000356.1:0-3041 GCA_964360125.1 uncultured Sterolibacterium sp. | reverse complement strand
TTGTTGCCCGGGCAATCCATGCCGGAAAACGGCACCGGCAACACCATCATCGATGCCGCCATAGCACACTGCGAAGCGATGGGTAGCCGCATGTTGTTGATCGACCCGCCGCAGGGGCTGGAGCTGGATCAAGCAGCAACCGTGGACGGCCTGAGTCTGCCCACCTCCACCTACACCACCCTTTACTACCCTTGGGTAAAGGTCGCCAACCCCTTCTACAACCGCGACAGCAACCCGAATGCCGCCACTACCTTGACCGTTGCACCATCGTCATTCGCTGCCGGTATCTGGGCGCGTATCGACGGCACGCGCGGGGTGTGGAAGGCCCCGGCCGGCGTCGAGGCCACGGTGCGCGGGGTGGCGGCATTGGAATACACGGTGGAAGACGGCGATCAAGATCAGCTCAATCCCGCGGGCGTCAACTGCCTGCGCAAGCTACCCAGTTACGGCGCCGTCGCCTGGGGTACGCGCACCTTGTCGACCAAGGCCAACCCGGAATGGCGCTATGTGCCTGTGCGCCGCACCGCCATCTACATCGAGAGCAGCATCTTCAACGGCATCCAGTGGGCGGTGTTCGAGCCCAACGACCACCGCCTGTGGTCGTCCCTGCGCGCCAACATCGGCGCGTTCATGGATGGGCTGTTCCGCGCCGGCGCCTTCCAGGGGCAAAAGGCCTCGGACGCCTACTTCGTCCGTTGCGGCCTGGGCGACACCATGACGCAGGACGACATCGACCGCGGCATGGTCATCGCGATTGTCGGCTGCGCGCCGTTGAAGCCGGCCGAGTTCGTCATCGTGCGCATCCAGCAAAAGGCCGGCCAGTCCTAAGGGCCCGGTTTCCAAACGACTCAGCGAGGAGATAGCAAATGGCAGCCCCCCTGTTCCCGGTCAACACCCATCGGCACGACCCGTACCGCACCTTCAAGTTTCAGATCCTGATCGACGGCAAGCCCGTCGCCGGCCTGAAAAAAATGGGCGCACTGAAGCGCAAGACCGAAGCCATCAAGTGGCGTACCGGCGGCGACCCCAGCCGCGAGCGCATCCTGCCCGGCGGCACCAGCTTCGAGCCCATCACCTTGGAACAAGGTCTAACCCACGACCCTGTGTTCGAGAACTGGGCCAGCCTGGTGAACAACAGCGAAGGCGATGCCGCCATGTCGCTGAAGAACTTCCGCAAGGACATCGTCATCTACGTCCTCAATCTGCAAGGCCAGGTGGCGATCTCCTACAAGGTCTCACGCGCCTGGGTATCGGAATACCAGGCCCTGCCGGAAATGGATGCGGGCTCGATGAACGCCGTGGGCATTCAGACCATCACGCTGCAACATGAAGGCTGGCAGCGCGATACCGCGGTCAACGAACCGACCGAGTCCTGATCGGCAGTGGCTCCCATGCAACTGCCCGGAGGCGTGGTGGAAAACGGCGTCCGGCGGCGCGAATGGGCGTTCCGGCCGATTTCCGGCGCGCTCGACCTCGCCCTGGCGGAGGCCGGCGAGACCGCCGCCAGCACGCCCGAAGCGGTGACGCACGCGCTGTCGCTGGCTCTGCGCGACATCGGCGGCGAGGACGCCACGCCGCAACGCGTGGCGCAACTCTGCGTGGCCGACCGTCAATTTCTGATGCGCGAGTTGGAACGCCACCTGGGCCATGCCGGCGGCTGGTTCCAAGTCTGCTGCGGCCATTGCGCCGAGACTTTCGATTTCCATCTCGACTACGCCGACCTGCCGGTGCAAGAAGCGGGGCTGGGCTACCCCCTGGCCAAGGTGGACATCGCCGGCCAGTGCCTGGAATTTCGCCTGCCCAACGGGGCCGACCAAGCCGCGCTGGCGACGCTGCCCGATGCCGACACGCGCCCCTTGCTGATCCAGCAATTGGCGCAACCACCCATTATCCCGAGCCAACTGGGCATGGATGCGCTAGCCGCCATCGAAACCGGCTTGGAGGCGGTAACGCCCGGCATCGTGGTGCAGGTGCGGGCCGCTTGCCCGGATTGCGGCGCCAATAACGACGTGGATTTGGACCCCTACCGCGTCCTGTCGCACCGCAGCGATTCGCTCCTGCAAGAAATCCACCAGATCGCCGTCTATTATCACTGGAGCGAAGCGGAGATTCTGGCGCTGCCGCGCGCACGTCGGCAACGCTATCTGCTATTGATCGACCGCGCACGCGGCATGGCGAACTGAGATGGGCATCCTCCAGGACACCATTCGCGATGCCCGTCGCCCGCGAGACGCCGGCTGGGTGCGGCGCGCGGCGATGGATGAGATCGAGACCAGCCTGCCCGAAGAAGATAGCGCGGCGCAGGGCATGCAAACTGTTTTCAGGTTTCAGAAGGAGGGGCCGAATAGGCCCCGAGAGGCGTCGCACCAGCCTGGGGGCGTTGGAAAACGCTTGCAGGCTGCCGACCCTTTGTCAGCGGGGATCGAAGCCGAAGGGCGGACATCTCCCGCCAATAATGTCGATCCGATACGGATTGGTATTACCGCTAGGGCGAAAAGTAGTGGAAGCAACCTGGAGACAGGGCAGGGCGAGCACGGAAGTCCAAATGAGATCGTGGCGGTCAACGCGAAAGTCGCATCGGAAAAGGTTCGGTCGCTTAGAGTGCCTGCGCCATCTGAAGCGAAGTTACATCGTGAACAACATAAGTCCAGGATTTTAGGAGGCGGTGAGCAAGCTGCAAGCGGACGCGAGATATCGTTCTTGAGCCAGCCGTCGGGTCGGGGCGCCCCTTCTGAAACCTACCCCACCGCGCAGGGTGCGGAGCCCTTCCACGCGGCAGGCCCCACACCCGCACTCGCCAGCGCGGGCGCTACTCCAACCGCGCCCGGCAAAGCCGTCGAGCCGACCATCCACATCGCTCAGCACACAGGGCCGCCGACAAGATCGGAGCTGCCCGTCCATGCGACGGCGCGCGCCATACCGAGTCAGGGCCAAGTCACCGCGCCGAACCGAGCAGGCAATGCACACGCTAACGACCCTCCCGCCGTTGCCAGCCACTCCCATGCGACCGGCGACAGACCGCCAGCGCCAACCGATGCGCA
>CAYHXK010000355.1:1430-3042 GCA_964360125.1 uncultured Sterolibacterium sp. | reverse complement strand
TCGGCGTCGCCAATGTCTCCGAGTATGCCGAGCGTATCGAGCAGTTGCCGGCCTGGGTGACGCCATCGGCGAGCGGCGCGGGTTTCATCGAGCTGACGGAGGCGCTATTGCAAGCAAGGGGGTGGACCTGAAGCTAGCGCCGCTGCCGCGAGTATCTCCTTCTCAGCCCTGAGCGCATGCGGAAAAAGGAGTTCCGGTTATGTGAGCTTGAAACTCTTACCGCCACAGGTTCAGCGGCGGATCGACAATTACGGCGCGCAGAATATCGCTGCGCGAGACAAAGCCCTGCAGGGCCTTGCTGTGATCCACGATGGGTACGCCGTCCACGCCGTAATCCAGCATGACCCGGGCGATACGGCGGATGTCGGTCACCGGATCGGCGCAAACCACGGGCGAGGTCATCACGTCGGCCACGCGTCGCGCCAGCGCGTCGCGCACCTGGCCATGCTCGACGTTGAGCGCAGTCAGCAGGTCGCGCTCGCTGACTAGCCCGATCAGGCGCTGTCCGGCATCGAGGACAGGCGCCTGGTGAATGTTCCGATCGGCCAGAATGCGCCATGCCTGTTCCACGCTGTCATCGGACGCCACGACAATCACGCGACGCTGCATGATCTGGCTGGCATGATAGAGGGGGCCGCGTTCCTGATCCAGTTGCAGCATCGTCCGGTAGGCGAGCACAGCCTCCTCGCCGGGGCCAATGCCAGGGGTGCCGCCGCGCGCGACGGAGGCTTCCACGCCGAGCTCGTCGCCTTCCCCTGCGATGGCGCGGACGCGTCGGCTGCGCGCGACTCCGGCCACCTGCCGGAGATCCTCCAGCGGGCCAAGAAAGCTTTGCCCGGCGATGCCTTGGACGTAGAACATATTCTTCCTTCAGGATTACCCTGCTGCCGCCTGTGGAATAGAAATCCCGCTGGCGCGCATTCTCCGGCTCAGCGCCGATCCTGATCGTCGGGTCCGGCGTCGCGGATCACTTCGCCTTCGATCACGCGACCGCCTGTGGAGCTTTCGCGCATCCGGCTGCGCAGTTGGGGCTTGGTCCACCACAGGTAGCCCCAGATCAGCAGCCCGCCTGTGACTACGATTAAGAGCACCAGCAGAGAAAAAGTAAATGCGACCAGCAACAGCGCAGCGCCCACTACGAATGTCAGCACGCTTGCCAGCCAGCCTGACGCAGGCCGGCGAAATCGCGCTTTACTCGCGGCAAGCCTGGATTGCTCCTCGTTGGTTTTCATGTGACTCCTTATTGCGTTTCCCCGATTCCGTGCATCGCCGGCATTTTAAACCTGCTTTCCATCCTTCCGCAGGCTGAGGCCGGCGAATGCCAGCAGCAGACCGCCCCTTGCCTGCTCCAGAATCCGCGAAACGCCTTTCAGTGCAAGGTGCGCGCCAACGCCAGGCGAAATTCGCGCACCAACTCGGAGTATTCCGGCTGCGCGGCGAGCAGGGTGAACAAACTCAGCATCGTCTTGCGCCCGATATCGTCCTGGAAGCTGCGGTCGCGGCGGACGATCTCCAGCAGGTGGGCGAGCGCATTGGAGTAGTCTTGTTTGACAGCCAGGGCAGTGGCGAGCTGCAGGCGAGCTTCGAGGTCGGCCGGAGCCTCGGCGAGCTT
>CAYHXK010000355.1:0-1330 GCA_964360125.1 uncultured Sterolibacterium sp. | reverse complement strand
GGGCAGTGGCGAGCTGCAGGCGAGCTTCGAGGTCGGCCGGAGCCTCGGCGAGCTTTTCCAGGATGGGCTTGAGCACCTTGCAGGGTCCGCACCAAGGCGCCCAGAAGTCGACGACCACTGGAACGCGGTGCGAGGCCTCGAGAACCTTCTGCTGGAAATCGGTGCTGCCGACATCGCTACTGTGGCTGGACATGATGGTTTCCTGTAGGCGGATACGCTTTTCCAGATGAGGGCGGAAAGCCGGGAATCAAGGTGGGCGGGGTATAATTCGTTTTTTTCTGCAGCTACGACGACCGCCTACACGATCCTCACCATGCCCGATATCCTCAAGTTGCGTGGCGGCGCCGCGTTTTCCGCCAGCCGCCTGGCCCGTATCACCGAACTTGCGCGCCGCGCCGCGCCTGAACTGAAACAGCTGATCGCCGAGCACTGGTACTTTGTCGAGTTGACTGCCGCGCTGGCGGTCGACGAATTGGCGCGCCTCAAGCAATTGCTCGGCGTCACCGGGTCTCTGGCGGAACCGCCGGCGGGCGCACTGCTGCTGGCGACACCGCGGCTGGGGACGATTTCGCCGTGGTCAACCAAGGCCACCGAGATTGCGCGGCAGTGCGGTTTCATCGGCATCGCCCGGATCGAGCGCGGCACCGCGTATTACGCGGAGATCGCAGGCCCGCAAGGTTTGACGAACGAACTGGCGGGCAAGCTGCATGACCGCATGACCGAGTCGGTACTCGACAGCTTCGATGCCGCCGCAGCCTTGTTCCGGCATGTCGCGCCGCAGCCCTTGACCACGCTCGACCTGCTGGGGCGCGGCCGTGTCGCGCTGGTCGAAGCCAATGTCGCGCTCGGCCTGGCGCTGTCCGATGACGAGATCGATTATCTGAGAGACAACTTCGGCAAACTCGGTCGCAATCCGACCGACGTCGAACTGATGATGTTTGCCCAGGCCAACTCGGAACATTGCCGCCACAAGATTTTCAACGCTTCCTGGACGCTCGACGGCGAGGCGCGCACGGAGACCTTGTTCGGCATGATCCGGGCAACCCACCAAGCGCACCCGCAGGGCACCGTGGTGGCCTATGCCGACAATGCGGCGGTGATCGAAGGGGCGCAGTTCGGACGTTTTTATCCGGCGGCGGACGGCGCCTATGCTTACCGCGAGGAAATGACGCATATCCTCGCCAAGGTCGAGACGCATAATCACCCGACCGCCATATCCCCCTTCCCTGGCGCCGCCACCGGCTCCGGCGGCGAGATACGCGACGAAGGCGCCACCGGCCGTGGCGCCAAACCCAAGGCCGGACTCTGCGGTTTTTCCGTGTCGAATCTG
>CAYHXK010000354.1:0-3052 GCA_964360125.1 uncultured Sterolibacterium sp. | reverse complement strand
GGTTGCGCTTTCACAGCGTCCGGGAACCGGCGCGGCGCATACGTTTTATAATCTTCCAGCATTTCTCGGCAGTGATCGAGGAGCTGCCGCCGCGCTGGTTGCAGCAAACCTCCGGCACCGAACCGGACGGCGAGCCTGAAGCAGCGCAGCCGACCGCCGGGCGGCCACGCTACGTCGTCGATAGCTGGTTTGCCGACAATGGCCAGCCGGCGGTGGTGCTGCCTGAAAATGAGTGGTTGAAGGGAGGGGGTCCCAATGTCTGAAAAGGGAACAGTCATCGTCGGCATGTCCGGCGGCGTCGATTCCTCGGTTGCGGCGCTGCTGCTGAAACAGCAGGGCTGGAAAGTGATCGGCCTGTTCATGAAGAACTGGGAGGACGATGACGATGACGAATACTGCTCGACGCGCCAGGACCTGATCGACGTGGCCGCCGTCTGCGATGTCGTCGGCATCGAACTGGAGGCGGTGAATTTTTCCGCCGAGTACCGCGAGCGGGTGTTCGGCGAGTTCCTGCGCGAGTACCAGGCCGGCCGCACACCCAATCCGGACGTGCTGTGCAATGCCGAGATCAAGTTCAAGGCCTTTCTCGATCACGCCCTGACGCTCGGCGCCGACCGGATCGCCACCGGCCACTATGCCCAGGTGCGCGAATTCCAGGGCGAGCAGCAACTGCTCAAGGCCGAGGACGGCAACAAGGATCAGAGCTACTTTCTGTACCGGCTCAACCAGGCGCAGTTGGGCAAGACGCTGTTCCCGGTCGGCCATCTCTACAAGCGCGAAGTGCGCCGCATCGCCGAGGCCGCCGGCCTGCCGAATTTCGCCAAGAAGGATTCGACCGGCATCTGTTTCATCGGCGAGCGGCCGTTCCGAGAGTTTCTCTCGCGTTACCTGCCGGCGCAGCCGGGCGAGATACGCACGCTCGACGGCGACAGGCTGGTCGGCCGTCATGAGGGTTTGATGTACCACACGCTGGGACAGCGCAAAGGACTGGGCATCGGCGGCGTCAAAGGCAACGCCGACGAGGCCGGCGATCACGAGGCCTGGTATGTCGCCGCCAAGGACATGCAGAAGAACGTGCTGTATGTCGTGCAGGGCCACGCCCACCCGGCGTTGCTCAGGGATCGCCTGACGGCCGCCGACCTGTCCTGGGTGAATGGCAGGGCGCCGCATACCCATTGGGTATACACGGCGAAGACGCGCTATCGGCAGCCCGACGCGCCGTGCGAGGTGGAGGCTGTCGATGGCGAGCGCTGCGAGATTGTATTCGCCGAGCCGCAATGGGCCGTCACGCCGGGGCAATCGGTGGTGCTGTACGAGTCGCGGGTGTGCCTGGGCGGCGGGGTGATCCAGTAGCCTGCGTTACCAGATTGCTAATCGTGCGGTATCGTCTCGGCGAACGAAGGGCGTTTAATCAGCTTGGCGTACAGCTTGGCGAGATTGGGATGCTGTTCGTGCCAGTTGATGTTGGGGTAGCGGAACGCCAGATAGCCAAGCGCGCAGCCGACGGCGATGTCGGCCAGCGAAAAGGCGCTGCCATGGCACCATGGCTGCTCGCCGAGATCGTCCGCCATGGCTTGCAAGCCGGCCAGGATCTTGCCCTGCTGGCGTTCGACCCAGGGGGCGCTCTGCTGGTCGACAGGCCGCTTGGCTTCCAGGAATGACGCCGCCGCCGCGTCGCAGACGCCGTCGCCCAGCGCTTCCCAGCGCTTGACCGTGATGCGCTCGCGGCCGGAGCCGGGAATCAGGCGGTTGTTGGGGGAAACGGTATCGAGATATTCGACGATGACGCGCGAATCGTAGAGCGTGCTGTTGTCGTCCAACAGCAGCACCGGCACCTTGCCGAGCGGGTTGTGCCGCGGCACGGCGGTATCCGCGGCCCAGGGCGGATCCAGCACAAAGTCATACTCGATTTTTTTCTCGGCGAGAACCACGCGCGCCTTTCGCACGTAGGGACTGGTAAAGGATCCAATCAGCTTCATCGTTTTGGGTGCGATTGCAAAGGACAGGAGATGGTGATTGTATCATCGACACGGATATTTACGGGGGCGCCTTCTTAGCGCGTCTCGCCGGCCATGATAAAATATTGTTTTGTCAATCATATCATTCCCCCATGGGTTCAAACTCCGCCAACACGCTGACCGCCCTCTCGCCGCTCGACGGCCGCTATGCCGACAAGCTCGAAGCGCTGCGTTTGCATTTTTCCGAGTTCGGCCTGATCAAAAACCGCGTGCGCGTCGAGATCGAGTGGCTCAAGGCGCTTGCCGCCGCGCCGGAACTGGCCGAAATCAGGCCTTTTTCGCACGATACCGTGAGCGAACTCGATCGCGTCGTGGCCGATTTCAAGGTGGCCGACGCCGACGCCATCAAGACCATCGAGCAGCGCACCAATCACGACGTCAAGGCGATGGAATACTGGCTCAAGGAGCGTCTCTCCGGCAATGCCGAGGTGATGGCCGCCAGCGAGTTCATCCATTTCGGCTGCACTTCGGAGGACATCAACAATGTTTCCCATGCGCTGATGCTGCAGGCAGGACGCGCCGGCGTGCTGCTGCCCGGGCTGGAGCGCCTGGTCGAACGCTTCCGCGAACTGGCGCATGCCCTGGCGGATTTGCCGATGCTGGCGCGCACCCATGGCCAGCCGGCCAGCCCGACCACACTGGGCAAGGAAATGGCGAACGTCTGCGCGCGTCTCGCAGGCGCCACGCAACATGTCGCCGGGGTACGCCTCAGGGCCAAGTTCAACGGCGCAGTGGGCAACTACAACGCGCATTTGTCGGGATACCCGGATTTCGACTGGGAGGGGTTCAACCGCCGCTTCATCGAATCCCTCGGCCTCGAGTTCAATCCCTACACTATCCAGATCGAGCCGCACGACGCCATGGCCGAACTGTTCGACGCCATCGCCCGCGCCAACCTCATCCTGCTGGATGCCGACCGCGACCTCTGGCAATACATCGCGCTGGGTTATTTCAAGCAGAAGCTCAAGGCCGGCGAGATCGGTTCGTCGACCATGCCGCACAAGGTCAATCCGATCGACTTCGAGAACTCCGAG
>CAYHXK010000353.1:0-3064 GCA_964360125.1 uncultured Sterolibacterium sp. | reverse complement strand
TGACCATCTATATCGAGATCCGCAGCGACGGCGAGCTTGAGCGTGCCGAAATTCAACGTTCATCGGGGCATCGGATTCTCGATGAGGCGGCCTTGCGCATCGTGCATATGGGCGCGCCCTACGGGGAGTTTCCGGTGCAGCTCAAGCGGCAATATGACATCCTGAGCTTTGCCCGGGTGTGGAACTTCACCCGCGCCGACGAATTGAAAGCGCAATGAAACCATGACCGACCGTTACGCCGTTGTCGGCCATCCCGTCGGACACAGCCTGTCGCCGCGCATCCACGCCCTGTTTGCGGCGCAGACGAAGCAGGACATGCGCTACGAAGCCATCCTGGCGCCCCTGGACGGTTTTGCCGCCACCGTCCATGCCTTCCTCGCCGCCGGCGGGCGTGGCGTAAACGTCACCGTGCCTTTCAAGGAAGAGGCTTTCCGCCTCGCCCAGCGTTTGAGTCCGCGTGCTCGGGCGGCCGGTGCGGTCAATACCTTGAGCTTTGAGGGAGGCGAACTTTTCGGCGACAACACCGACGGCGCCGGCCTGGTGCGGGATATCGCGCACAATCTTGGCCGCGGCATTGCGCGCCAACGCATACTGCTGCTCGGCGCAGGAGGCGCGGCGCGCGGCGCAATTCTGCCGCTGCTGCTCGAACATCCGGCGCATCTGGCCATCGCCAACCGCACCAGGACCAAGGCGCTGCGTCTGGCCGATGAGTTCGGCAGTTTCGCGGCCACGGATCGCCCGGGTCCGGCAGGACCGGCGGCGTGCGGATTTGATGAGCTGGCCGGCAGGAGTTTCGACATTGTCATCAACGCCACCTCGACGGGACTCTCCGGCAGTTCCCTGGGCATTCCCGATGGCATATTCGCACCGGGCTGCCTTGCCTACGAGATGGTCTATGCCAAGGAAACGCCGTTCATGGCGCAGGCGCGCCAGGCAGGCGCAGAGGTGGCCGACGGACTCGGCATGCTGGTGGAGCAGGCGGCGGAAGCCTTCCTGCTGTGGCGCGGCGTGCGGCCGGACACGGCCGCGGTGCTGGAGGAATTGCGCGGCACATGAAAACCCTGGGCAAATGGTTCAAGCGCAGCCTGGTTGCGCTGACATTGCTGGTCCTGCTGTGGCAGGGCTGGTATCTCGGCTGGGTAGTGTGGTGGAAATACATCGACCCCGGCATGACCCACTTCATGCAGATACGTCTTAACGAACTGCGCGTGAAGCATCCCAAGGCCCAACTCAAGCACCAGTGGCAGCCATACCCGCGAATTTCAGCGCAGCTGAAGCGTGCCGTGATCGCCGCCGAGGACGACAAGTTCGTCGATCACGAAGGCTTCGACTGGGAAGGCATCCAGAAAGCGCTGGAAAAAAACCAGAGAAAGGGCAAGGTGGTGGCCGGCGGCTCGACGATTTCCCAGCAACTCGCCAAGAACCTGTTTCTGTCGGCTTCCAAGACCCCCTGGCGCAAGGCGCAGGAGGCGATCATCACGCTGATGCTGGAAGCGCTGTGGGACAAGCGCCGCATCCTCGAGGTTTATCTCAACTCGGTCGAATGGGGCGAGGGCGTCTTCGGCGCGGAAGCCGCGGCGCGGCTTTACTACAATGTTTCCGCGGCGCAGCTGAGCGCCGAGCAGGCGGCGCGCCTGGCGGTGATGCTGCCGGCGCCGCGGCGTTTCCAGAAGAATCCCTACTCGGCCTTCGTCAACGAGCGCACCCAGATCATACTGGGACGGATGCAGTATGCCGAGGCGCCCTGACGGCCAGCCGCTCTCCCTGCTGCGTTGTTATTCCTCAAATCAAACATAGCAAGATCCGGGTCGCGGATGGATGCTTAATCCTGCATATTTCGCTCGTGCTTGACAAGCACTCGTCAGCACGAAGATTAGTGATGCCTTTAAACGCACTCTTGAAAAAGGATTAACCGCCAATGCATATCAAAAGCGAACCGCCGATTCTGTACTTCGGCACACCCGTCGTCCTGATCAGCACCCTCAACGAAGATGGAACCTACAATCTCGCGCCGATGTCCTCGGCATTCTGGCTGGGGTGGCGTTGCCTGCTCGGCTTGGCGGCGTTTTCGAAAACCGCGCAGAATCTGCTCCGTACCGGCGAGTGCGTGCTCAACCTGCCCTCGGTGAATGAGGTGGCGGCGGTGAATCGCCTGGCGCTGACGACCGGCTCCGATCCCGTTCCCGAGTACAAAGTGCGCAAAGGATACCGGCATGAGGCCGACAAATTCGGCACCGCAGGACTGACTCCGGTGGCTTCCGAAACGGTTGCGCCGCCGCGCGTGCGGGAGTGTCCGGTGCAACTCGAGGCGTGCGTCGCGGCCACGCATCCGGTGGCCGAGGACAATCCGGCGCAACGCGGATTCATTTTCTGCATCGAGGCCCGCATACAACGAGTGCATGTGGAGGAGTCGATCATGATGAGCGGAGAGCCAAATCGCATCGACCCGGACAAATGGCGGCCCCTCATCATGAGCTTCCAGCAATTCTACGGGCTCGGCTCGCAATTGCAGGATTCGGCGCTGGGGCAAATCCCGGAGGCCATGTACCGCAGCCCGGACATGGTGCTGGCACGTCAAGCCCATGGATGAACGGTTGCCGGCAAATTTATTTGGAATAGCTACATGACAGACTATGAGCGCATCGCCGCAGCAATCGATTTCATTGTCCGCCGGGCAAACAGCCAGCCCGGCCTGAATGAAATTGCGGCGCATGTGCACCTCAGCCCCTTCCACTTCCAACGGCTGTTTTGCCGCTGGGCGGGGGTCACTCCAAAGAAGTTTCTGCAAGTTCTTACCCTGGAGCGCGCCAAGCAATTGCTTGGCGAAGCCAGGCCGCTGCTTGAGGTTTCGGACACCCTGGGGTTGAGCAGCGCTTCGCGCCTGTATGATCATTTCGTCCAGTTGGAGGCGGTGACGCCCGGCGAATTCAAGTTGGGAGGCGCGGGCTTGACGATCGAATACGCCCTGCATGACACGCCATTCGGCAAAGCATTCATTGCCACCACCCCCAGGGGCATTTGCCGCTTTGCGTTTCTCGAAGGCACGGAGCTTGACGCGCATCTG
>CAYHXK010000352.1:0-3067 GCA_964360125.1 uncultured Sterolibacterium sp. | reverse complement strand
TTCACCCGCATCAGCATCGGCAACCCGGTGTTCGCCACCATGCTGATGCTGGCCTTCGTGGTGCTGGGCCTGTTTTCCTGGCAGCGCCTGCGCGTCGACCAGTTCCCCGACATCGAATTCCCGGTGGTGGTGGTCAGCACCGCCTATCCGGGCGCCTCGCCGGAATCGGTGGAGTCCGACGTGACGCGCAAGATTGAGGAAGCGGTCAACACCATCAACGGCATCAAGAACCTCTCCTCGCGATCCTACGAGGGGCTCTCGGTGGTGATCGTCGAGTTCGAACTGACCGTGGTTCCCGCCCAGGCGGCGCAGGATGTGCGCGACAAGGTGGCGGTGGTCAAGCCGCTGTTCCGCCGCGAGGTCAAGGAACCGAGGATCTCGCGCTTCGATCCCGCCGACCGGCCGATCATCTCCATCGCCGTGTCTGCACAGGACGACGCGCGCAAGCTGCGCGAGCTCACCTCGCTGGCCGACCAGGTGATCCGCAAGCGCATCGAGAACGTGCGCGGCGTCGGTTCGGTGACGCTGGTCGGCGGCGTCAAGCGCGAAGTGCACATCAACCTCAAGCCGGCCGCGCTGGAAGCCTATGCGCTCGGCGCGGACCAGGTGATCAACGCCGTGCGCGCCGAGAACCAGGAGCTGCCGGCCGGCAGCCTGCGCGCCCCGCAGCAGGAGCACAGCGTGCAGATCAAGGGGCGGCTGGCCGGGGTCGCCGACTTCGAGCGCATCGTCGTCGCCCGGCGCGGCGGCCAGCCGGTGTATTTGCATCAGGTCGCGACAGTCGAAGACGGCGAGCAAGAGCAGGACAGCCTGGCCCTGGTCAACGGCCGGCGCACGCTGGCGCTGGACATCCTCAAGGCGCAGGGACAGAACACCATCGAGGTCGCCGATGCCGTCAGGGAGGCGATGGCGCGCATGCAGCAGGACCTGCCGGCGGGGGTGACGCTGTCGGTGATCAAGGACGCCTCGGTGCCGATCCGCGTCGGCGTCACCAATGTCCAGCACAGCATGCTCGAAGGCGCGGCGCTGACCATCCTGATCGTCTTCCTGTTCCTCACTTCCTGGCGCAGCACGGTCATCACCGGCCTGACGCTGCCGGTGGCGATCATCGGCACCTTCCTGTTCATCTACGCCTTCGGCTTCACCATCAACATGCTGACGCTGATGGCGCTGTCCCTCTGCGTCGGCCTGCTGATCGACGACGCCATCGTGGTACGCGAGAACATCGTGCGCCATGCCGCGCTGGGCGCCGACCACAAGACGGCGGCGCTGGAGGGCACGCGCGAGATCGGCCTGGCGGTGCTGGCCACGACCTTGTCCATCGTCGCGGTGTTCCTGCCGGTGGGCTTCATGGGCGGCATCATCGGGCGCTTCTTCCACCAGTTCGGCATCACTGTCGCGGCGGCGGTGCTGATTTCGATGATCGTCTCGTTCACCCTCGATCCGATGCTCTCCTCGATCTGGCCCGATCCGGCGGTCCATGGCGTCAAGCCGCCGGGGCCGCTCGGCCGCATGCTCGGCTGGTTCGAGCGGCTGGTGGTCCGCATCACCGCCCTCTACGGCCACCTGCTGGGCTGGTCGCTGCAGCACCGCATGACGACCCTGCTGGTGGCCTTCTCCACCTTCGTTATCGGACTTCTGCTGGCAATACTGATGCTGGGCACCGAATTCGTGCCGCAGGCCGACTTCTCCGAGACCCAGGTGGCTTTCCAGACCCCGGTGGGTTCCTCGCTGGAACTCACCGAATCCAAAGCGCGCCAGGTCGATGCGGCGCTGCGCGAATTTCCCGAGGTGTTGCACACCTACACCGCCATCAACACCGGCGCCGCCACCGGAAAAAACTCCGCCTCGCTCTACGTCAAGCTCAAGCCGCGCGCCGAGCGCACGCGCAACCAGTTCGACCTGACCGTGCCGATACGCGCCCGCCTGGCGCAGATCGGCGGCGTCACCGTCACTCACGTCGGCACCTTGAATCCGGTGGGCGGCTGGAAGCTGCTGATTTTCAGCGTACAGGGGCCGGACCTGAAAGTGCTGGAGAAACTCACCGAGGAAGCGCGGACACGCCTGTTGAAAATCCCCGGACTGGTCGACCTCGACACCAGCTTGAAGCCCGACAAGCCGACCGTCGCCCTGAACATCCATCGCGACGTGGCGGCCGACCTCGGCATCGGCGTCGGCCAGATTGCCCTGGCGCTGCGCCCCTTCCTGGCCGGCGAGGAAGCCGGCACCTGGCGCGCGCCGGACGACGAGAATTACGACGTGATGGTGCGCCTCGCGCCGGACGACCGCAACTCGGTGGCCGATCTTGAAAGAGTCATGCTTGCCAGCAGCCAGCTCAATCCGGACGGCTCGCCGAAGATGGTGGCCTTGCGCCAGGTAGCGAACATCGCGCCAGGCCATGGCGTATCGCAGATCAACCGGCGCGACCAGACGCGCGAGGTGGAGTTCACCGCCAACGTCTATGGCCGCGCCGCCGGCCAGGTCGGCGGCGACATCAAGCAGGCGCTGGCGGGGATGGACTGGCCGCCCGGCTATGGTTTCAAGGTCGGCGGCTCGACCAAGGACATGGAGGAGTCATTCGCCTATGCCGCGCAATCGCTGGCGCTGGCGATCGTCTTCATCTACATGATCCTCGCCTCGCAGTTCAAGAGTTTCCTCCAGCCGCTGGCGATCATGTCCTCGCTGCCGCTGACGCTGATCGGCGTGATCCTGGCGCTGCTGGCCTTCGGCAGCACCCTGAACCTGTTCTCCATCATCGGCTTCATCCTGCTGATGGGCCTGGTCACCAAGAACGCCATCCTGCTGGTCGACTTCACCAACCAGGCGCGCGCCGCCGGCATGGAGCGCGACGCGGCGCTGATCGAGGCCGCCCACGTGCGCCTGCGACCGATCCTGATGACCACGCTGGCGATGGTCTTCGGCATGCTGCCGCTGGCATTGGGCCTCGGCGAAGGCTCCGAACAGCGCGCACCGATGGGCCAGTCGGTGATCGGCGGGGTGATTACCTCCTCATTGCTGACGCTGGTGGTAGTGCCGGTGATCTACTCCTATCTCGACGATCTGGTGA
>CAYHXK010000351.1:0-3089 GCA_964360125.1 uncultured Sterolibacterium sp. | reverse complement strand
GCCAGCAGCGCTCGACCTTGGCCAAGCTGGCCATGTCGGCCATGGAGCAGCCGGCGGCGAGGTCGGGCAGGATGGAAATCTGTTCCGGGCGCGACAGGATGTCGGCGACCTCGGCCATGAAATGCACCCCGCAGAAAACGATGAACTCGGCATCCGACTGGGAGGCCAGCCGCGACAGTTTGAGCGAGTCGCCGGTGATGTCGGCATGGCGGTAGACATCGGCGCGCTGGTAGTGATGGCACAGCAGCACGGCGCGCTTGCCGAGCTGGGCGCGGGCTTTGATGATGCGCTGCTGTGTGTCCCGGTCGGCCAGATGGTTGTATCGGTCAAAACTGATAGGGGCGACTTGCATGGTGAGCGGTTGGCCGATCTCGGTGGAAGTTGTGTGGAAGTGCGAGGAAAATTCAGGCGTGATTTTACGGCTATTCAGCTTTGCAACCAAGGCAGACCCGCCAGCCGCCAGCCGCCGACCGTGCCGCGCCGGCCTTGGGCGTCCTTGTCGCCCTCGAAACCTTCCAGCACGTTGTAGCAGTCGGGAAACCCGGCCTCGGTGGCGGCCTTGGCGGCGGCATGGGAGCGGCCGCCGCTGCGACAGATGAACAGCAGCAGCGATTCGCGGTCAGCGGCATGCTTCAACTGGGTGATGAAGTGCGGGTTGGGATGTTTTCCCGGATAGTCCATCCACTCGATCTCGATGGCTTTCGGGATGCGGCCGATCCAATCGAGTTCAGCCCGGCTGCGGATGTCGATGAGCATTGCGCCAGGGGCATGCTGCAATACTTCCCAGGCTTCCTTGGGGGTCAATGCCCCCTCGTAAGCCAGGGACATGTCACGGGCGCGTTGCTGGGCAAGTTGCAGAATTTCGGTGAGGCGGCCCATGGTCGTGGCGTGAAACGTTAGAATTGTGTTGTCCAAAGTATAGGCCGAAGACCGGCCCGTTTCCATGTCCCTGGAAGAACCTCTGCTGTCACCCGAGCTTCTCGATCCCACTCGCTACCGGGAATCGCAGAAAGTCACCTGGGTCAGTGTCGCCGTCAATCTGGTACTGACCCTGGTGCAGATCGGCGTCGGCTTGATGGCGCACGCACAAAGCCTGGTGGCGGATGGCTTCCATTCGCTGTCCGACCTGGTGGCGGATTTCATGGTGCTGCTCGCCAACTACCATAGCCGTCATCCGGCCGACCAGAGCCATCCCTACGGCCATCACCGCATCGAGACCGCCGCCTCGCTGGCGCTGGGCTTGCTGCTGGCCGGCACCGGCGCCGCCATTCTCTGGTCGGCGGGGGCGCGCCTGCAGCATCTCGACGAGTTGCCGCAGGTCGCGCCGATTGCGTTATGGACGGCATTGCTGGCGCTGGCGGCGAAGGAAGGATTGTTCCGCTACATGCTGGCGGTGGCGGAGCAGCTGCGCTCGCCGATGCTGGTCGCCAATGCCTGGCATGCGCGCTCCGATGCCGCTTCATCCCTGGTGGTGGCGGTGGGCATCGGCGGCAGCCTGCTGGGCTACCGTTTTCTCGATCCGGTGGCGGCGATCATCGTCGGCTTCATGATCTTGCGCATGGGCCTCAAGTTCTCCTATGAGGCGATCCGGGAACTGGTGGATACCGCGCTCTCCGACGAGGAGGTGGAACGCATCCGCGTCACGCTACGCGGCACTTCAGGCGTGCTCGGCCTGCATGAGTTGCGCACCCGGCGCATGGCCCACCAGGTGTTGGCCGATGCGCATATCCAGGTGGATGCCCGGATCAGCGTTTCGGAAGGCCACCGTATCGCCGAAATGGCGCGGGCGCGGGTGTTGGCAACCCACCCGGAAGTACTCGATGTGCTGGTGCATGTCGATGCCGAAGAAGATAGCGATGCCGGATGGCGGGCTGTCGAGATTAAGTTGCCCGAGCGCGAGGCACTGCTAGCCCACTTGCGCGCCCTGATGGGCGAGGAACTGCCTAGATTCGAAAAGACCTTGCTGCACTACCTAGGCAATCGTGTCGAAGCCGAGGTATTCCTGCCCCTGGAAATTTGCTTCGATCCGGATCATGTCGTGCGCATTGAACGGCGGCTGGCCGAACATCTGACTGGCGACCCCTATTTCAGTGCGGTGAGCATCAACTGTCGAATTGCACCAAAATAGTGCAGTTTTAGCTTGACTGCACCATTCATGTGCGGCAGTTTTTCCAAGTTATTGATGAACGCCTTATGGCACAATTACATGTTTTCCAAAATCACTTGGCACAAAAGCTGCTCTGCCGTCTCAAGTAAATTATCTTTCTGGCTATTTTCGTATTAACCCGCAAGGAGACCCAACCATGTCGCCGCAAGAAGTTTTAAAGCTCATCAAGGATAAAGAAGTCAAGTTTGTCGATTTCCGTTTTACCGACACCCGTGGCAAGGAGCAGCACGTAGGCGTGCCGGCGCGTGTGGTCGATGCCGAAAAATTCGAGGAAGGTCACGCTTTCGACGGCTCTTCGATCGCCGGCTGGAAAGGCATTCAGGCTTCCGACATGTTGCTGATGCCGGATCCCGCCACCGCCTACATCGATCCGTTCATGGATGAAACCACCCTGATCATGACTTGCGACGTGGTCGAACCCTCCGACGGCAAGGGCTACGACCGCGACCCGCGCTCGATCGCCCGGCGCGCCGAGGCTTATCTGAAGAGCAGCGGCCTGGGCGATGCCGCCTACTTCGGCCCGGAGCCGGAGTTTTTCATATTCGACTCGGTGCAGTGGAACGTGGACATGTCCGGTTCATCCTGCAAGGTATTCTCGGAAGAAGCCGCCTGGGCCTCCGGCGAGAAGTTCGAGGGCGGCAACACCGGCCATCGGCCGACCGTCAAGGGCGGCTATTTTCCGGTGCCCCCGGTCGACAGCCTCAACGACATCCGCGCCGCCATGTGCCTGGCGCTGGAAGCCTGCGGCGTCCCGGTCGAGGTGCATCACCACGAAGTGGCCACCGCCGGCCAGTGCGAGATCGGCACCGTCTTCAACACCCTGGTGCGTCGCGCCGACCAAACCCAGGTGCTCAAATACGTCGTGCATAACGTCGCCCACAACTATGGCAAGACGGCCACTTTCATGCCCAAGCCGATCGTC
>CAYHXK010000350.1:0-3092 GCA_964360125.1 uncultured Sterolibacterium sp. | reverse complement strand
GATGCCGTTGCTGATGAACATCACCCGCCATTTCGGCATCGAGTCGGCGAAGGCGCCGACGAAAGCTGCCAACAAGACATAAGACAGCGTAAAAAAAGTCTTCAATAGAGGTTCGAAGCTGGCTGGGTCTTGCATATCGCGCAAAATAGCAATGGCAGCGATGAGCAGGGCGTTGTCGGCGAGCGCAGAAAAAAATTGCGCCGCCATGATGATGTAAAAACCTGATTTCATCCGGTCTGTGGATGGTAGTTGTCTGATGTGTCGATGTGGCTGACGCGGTTTATACCACGAAGGTGTCGTGATTGTTAGCTGCGGCTGAAATACTTGCCACGACCAAGAAGCTTAAGCGCTGCTGTAACACTTGGCGCAGAAAGCGTGCCTTGCTTGCTCATTAGGCTATCTTATGCTTGTAATTTGTGCTTGAATAATAGATCGGTAACAAGAATCGGGAGAACAACAGTGGCTGACCGCAGATTGCAGGTTTTTCATGCTGTTGCCAAGCAACTTTCATTTACCAAGGCGGCGGATGTCCTGTTCATGACACAGCCAGCCGTAACCTTCCAGATCAAGCAACTGGAAGAGCACTTCAATTCCCGCCTGTTCGACCGCGGACACGGCAAGATCGCGCTGACGCCGGCCGGCGAACTGGTCCTGGAATATGCCGAACGTATACTCGGGCTGTCTTCGGAAATGGACGTGCGCCTGTCGGAGATGACCGGCGAGATCAGCGGTTCCTTGCTGGTCGGCGCCAGCACCACCATTGCCGAATTCATGTTGCCGCGCATCCTGGGCGAATTCAAGTCGCTCTATCCCAATGTGCGGCCGCGCCTGATCGTCGCCAACTCCGAGTCGATCGAGACGCGCGTGGCCGAACACATGTTGGATATCGGCCTGATCGAGTCGCCTTCGCACCAGCCCAATTTGCATACCGAAAGTTGCTGCGACGACGAACTGCAGGTGATTTGCAGCCCGAAATTTCCGCTCGCAAAGTACAAGGAGCTGACGCCGAAGCATCTCGTCAATCAGCCCTATGTCAGCCGCGAACCGGGCTCCGGGACACGCGAATTCACCGACGATTACTTGCGAGCAGCGGGTATCGGCCCGGACGCGCTCAAGCTGGTGATGGAAATGGGCAGCCCGGTTGCCTTGAATGGGGTGGTGGAGACCGGACTGGGTTTTGCGATTGCCTCGCGCGCCTCGATCAGCAAGTCGCAACGCCTGGGCGACCTGGTGGCGATCCCGCTCAAGCCGAGACTGATCCGCACTTTGTCCATGGTTTATCCCAAAGAGAAATTCCGTTCGCGACTGGTCGTGACTTTCGTGGAGTTTGCCTCCGTCAGGCTGAAGAGCTTTGCCGTCAACTGATATACGAGGTGGATGCGAGCAAGCAGTTAGGTGATCTGCCTGTCCGTTAAGCGGGGCTCGAATCGGTATTCCTTGCTTCAACCTTAAAAGCGGCAACGTATGTCCCGTCCCATCCATGCCACCGTCGATCTCGGTGCTTTGCGTCATAACCACGACGTGGCGCGCCGCCATGCCGGCAATGCGCGCATCTGGAGTGTCGTCAAAGCCAATGCCTATGGCCACGGATTGCTGCGCGTGGCGCATGCTCTGGCGGATATGGCGGATGGATTTGCCTTGATTGAGTTGGAAGGCGCAATCGCCTTGCGCGATGCCGGATTGATTCAGCCGATCCTGTTGCTCGAGGGGTATTACAGCGCCGACGAATTGCTGCTGTTCTCCCAACGCCGCCTTACACCGGTGCTGCATTCGCTGCAACAGGTGACCATGCTGGCGGCAGCCGAGTTGCCGGCACCCCTGCCGGTATATCTGAAACTCAACACCGGCATGAACCGGCTTGGACTGGATCAGGAGGAATTTCGCACCGCCCTGAAAATTCTGGAATCATCAAAACAAGTTGCTTCGATTACCCTGATGACTCATTTCGCCGACGCCGACGGCGGCGACGATGGACATGGCATCGTCGCGCAGATGATGCGTCTCGATACGCTGCGCGAGGCAGATGCCGCGAAAAAATATCCGCTCAGCCTCGCCAATTCCGCCGCGCTGCTGCGCTATCCGGAAAGCCAGGGAGACTGGGTGCGACCCGGTATCATGCTCTACGGCAGTTCCCCGTTCCCCGACTTGCGCAGCGCCGAAGCGCTCGGCCTGCGGCCGGTGATGACGCTGCGCAGCGAACTGATCGCAGTACGCAATCTCGATGCCGGCGAGCGCATCGGTTATGGCGGCATTTTCGCAGCGCCGGCGCCGATGAGAATCGGCATCGTCGCCTGCGGCTATGCCGACGGCTACCCGCGCCACGCGCCCAGCGGGACCCCGGTACTGGTGGGAGGCCGGCGCACCCGAACACTGGGTCGTGTCTCGATGGACAAGCTCTGCGTCGATCTCGACAGTATTCCCGAAGCCGCTGTCGGTTCGCCGGTGGTACTGTGGGGTCAAGGCTTGCCCGCCGACGAGGTGGCCGCTGCGGCCGGTACCGTCAGCTACGAGCTTTTCTGCGCCTTGGCGGAGCGGGTGCCGGTGGTGGAAATTTGAACATGGCCAAGCCGAAATCCATTTACTCCTGCACCGAATGCGGCGCAAGCGCGCCCAAGTGGCAGGGGCAGTGCCCCGGTTGCGGGATGTGGAACACCCTGGTCGAATCCATTGCGGAAACCTCTACTGCCAATCCCAATAGCCGCTTCGCCGCGCTGGCCGGCGCCAGCAAATTGCAGCAATTGTCCGACATCCGGCCGCGCGAGGAGCCGCGCACCGCGACCGGCATCGAGGAATTCGACCGGGTCCTCGGCGGCGGGCTGGTGGCCGGCGGGGTGGTGCTGATCGGCGGCGATCCCGGCATCGGCAAATCCACGCTGCTGTTGCAGGCGCTGTGCCGCCTTGCCGAAGCGCGCCACTCTGTGCTGTATGTAACCGGCGAGGAATCGGGCGAACAAGTCGCCTTGCGCGCCCGGCGCCTGCAATTGCCCACCGATGGGCTGGCGCTGCTGGCCGAGATCAGCCTGGAAAAAATTATCAGTACCCTGGCGCGCGAGAAACCGGCGGTGGCGGTGATGGATTCGATCCAGACGCTG
>CAYHXK010000349.1:0-3101 GCA_964360125.1 uncultured Sterolibacterium sp. | reverse complement strand
GGTATCGGTGGTAAAAAATGGATTGCCGGTGCCCGCGGCAAACACCAGGATCTTGCCTTCTTCGAGGTAACGAATCGCCTTGCCGCGAATATACGGCTCGACCACCTGCTCGATATTCAGCGCCGACTGCACCCGGCTGTTGAGGCCGGCCTGGCGCATCGCATCGGCCAGCGCCATGGCGTTCATCACCGTGGCCAGCATGCCCATGTAGTCGGCGGTCGCCCGGTCCATCCCGGTCGAAGTGCCTGCCAGGCCGCGGAAAATATTGCCGCCGCCGATGACCACGGCGATTTCGACACCCAACTTGGCAACGCTGCCGATCTCGGCGACGATGCGCGCCAGTGTGGCTGGGTTAATCCCATACGCATCGTCGCCCATCAAGGCCTCGCCGGAAAGCTTGACCAGAATGCGTTTATAGATGCTTTTTTCCGCGGCAGGCATGCTCGGTTGGGCGGCTGCTTATTTGGCGGATACGGCTGCTGCAGCAGCAGCCTGGGCGGCGACTTCGGCGGCGAAATCGTTCTGCTTCTTCGCGATGCCCTCGCCGACGATATACAGCGTGAAACCAGCCACCGAAGCACCCTTGCTATTCAAGAGTTGCTCGATGGTCTGCTTGCCGTCCTCGGCCTTGACGAAGACCTGGCCGAGCAGCGTTACTTCCTTGAGGTACTTCTGCACGGTGCCCTCGGCGATTTTTTCCAGCATCGCCTCCGGCTTGCCGGCTTCGCGCGCCTTTTCGATGGCAATGCGGCGCTCGGTAGCCAGCAGGTCCGAGGAAACGCCCGAGGCATCCAGCGATTTCGGCTTGGCGGCGGCGATATGCATCGCCAGATCCTTGGCGAGTTGCTCGTCGCCGCCGACCACGTCGATCATGACGCCGATCTTGCTGCCGCCATGCACGTAGGTGGACAACTTGCCCTGGGCGGGAATGCGGACGAAACGGCGGATCGACAGGTTCTCGCCGATCTTGCCGATCAGCGCGGTGCGCGTGGCCTCGACGCTTGCCCCGCCCAGGCTCAAGCCGGAGAGCGCGGCGACATCGGCCGGGTTCTGGCTGGCCACCAGTTCCGCCAGACTCTTGACGAGCGCGCTGAAATCGTCGTTCTTGGCGACGAAATCGGTCTCGCAGTTGACCTCGATCATCGCGCCCAGCTTGCCGTCGGACGACAGATAGGCGCCGACCATGCCTTCGGCGGCAATCCGGCTGGCTGCCTTGCTGGCCTTGCTGCCGAGCTTGACGCGCAGGATTTCCTCGGCCTTGTCGAGGTCGCCATCGGCCTCCGTCAGCGCCCTCTTGCATTCCATCATCGGCGCGTCGGTTTTTTCGCGCAGTTCCTTGACCATGCTTGCGGTAATTTCCGCCATTGCTCTACTCCAAATTCAATAGTCGTCACCCAAACACCAGGCGGGGAAGCAAACACAGGAGTTTCCCGCGCCGGTCTTCGTCCCGCCGTGGATTCATCTTACTGCGCTGCTTCTTCCTCGACTTCGACGAATTCATCTTCGCCGGCAACCACTTGCACCAGTTCATTGAGGGACTGGCTGCGGCCTTCGAGTATGGCGTCGGCGACGCCGCGCGCATACAGGCGGATGGCGCGGCTCGAATCGTCGTTGCCGGGAATGATGTAATTCACGCCTTCGGGCGAGTGGTTGGTATCGACCACGCCGACCACCGGAATGCCGAGCTTGCCGGCTTCGGTGATGGCGATCTTGTGGAAACCCACGTCGATGACGAATATGGCATCCGGCAGCCCCGGCATATCCTTGATGCCGCCCATGCTCTTCTGCAGCTTCTCGAGTTCGCGCTTGGCCATCAAACCTTCCTTCTTGCTCATGCGCTCGAAGGAGCCGTCCGCTACCATCTGCTCGAGATCCTTTAGCCGCTTGAGCGACAGCTTGACGGTCTTGAAATTGGTGAGCATGCCGCCCAGCCAGCGCTCGTCGACATAAGGCATGCCGGCGCGCTGGGCTTCCTCGGCGAGAATCTCGCGGGCCTGGCGCTTGGTGCTGACGAAAAGCACGGTGCCTTTCTTGGCGGCCAGCTTCTTGACGAAAGCGATGGCTTCCTGGTATTTGGCCAGGGTTTTTTCCAGGTTGATGATGTGGATTTTGTTGCGATGGCCGAAAATGAAAGGGGCCATCTTGGGGTTCCAGAAGCGCGTCTGGTGTCCGAAATGGACACCCGCCTCCAGCATTTCACGCATGGTTGTAGACATTCAGGTTCTCCGAATAGGGTTAAAACCGCCGCCCGGCCGTGCTGCTCCAGTCATCGTGGAGCCACCCTTTCGGCGCCGGGCGTGTGGATTTTGTTGCAAAAATTTGCCGGCTCAGAACGAGAAAATTCGCGCCCTGGCACGACAAGCTTCGGATTATAACGGTTTTCGTCCCCTACATTCAAGCCAATTTGGCTTGCAGCAGGTAGAATCAACGCATTCAATCCGACACCGACCGGCGATGAGCATCAGCATCAAGACTCCTGAGGAAATCGAAAAAATGCGTGTTGCCGGCCGCCTTGCCGGCGAAGTACTCGACTATATCGAGCCTTTCGTAAAGCCTGGGGTGACCACCGCCGAGCTTGACCGGCTCTGCCACGACTACATGGTGAACGTCCAGGCTTGCATCCCTGCCCCGCTCAATTACGCCCCGCCCGGCTATGCACCCTACCCCAAGTCGATCTGCGCCTCGATCAATCACCAGGTCTGCCACGGCGTGCCCAATGACCGTCCGCTGAAGAAAGGCGACATCGTCAATCTCGATATCACCACCATCAAGAATGGCTACCACGGCGATACCAGCCGCATGTTCCTGGTCGGCGGCGACGCCTCGATCCTCGCCAAGCGCCTCTGCGCGGTCACCCTTGAATGTCTTTGGCTGGGGATCGGCAAGGTTCGCGCGGGTGCAATGCTGGGAGATATCGGCGCCGCCATCCAGAAGCACGCCGAAAAAAACGGGTTCTCGGTGGTGCGCGAATTCTGCGGTCACGGCATCGGCATCAATTTTCACGAGGATCCCCAGGTGCTGCATTACGGCAAGGCCGGCACTGGAATCGAACTCAATGCCGGCATGACGTTTACCATCGAGCCGATGATCAACGCCGGCAA
>CAYHXK010000348.1:0-3108 GCA_964360125.1 uncultured Sterolibacterium sp. | reverse complement strand
CGTACCTCCTTTAAACCGGACTCACAATTGGCGGTGATTGTAAATATATCGGGGACGAAATAGCTAACCCAATGAGTCAGAGTGAATGAACTGCCGTAAGCATACCCTATAGAACGGGTATCAATACGCATGGTCCTGCCGCAGCCGGCGCTCTGCAAAGTTCTTAACCGAGTATTTCTCGCAACGCCTTAACCAGCATCTCGCACTGCTCGTCGGTGCCGATGGTGATGCGCAGGTACTGCTCGATGCGCGGCTGCTTGAAATGGCGCACGATGATGCTGCGCTCGCGCAATGCCTGCGCCAGTTCGCCGGAATCGCGCTGCGGGTGGCGGGCGAAGATGAAGTTGGCCTGCGAGGGCAGCACCTCGAAGCCGAGTTGTGCGAGTTGCTGCGTCAGCTTCTCGCGGCTGGCGATGACGGCCTGCCGCGTCTGCTCGAAGTGTTGCGTATCTTCGATGGCCGCCGTCGCGCCGGCGATGGCGAGGCGGTCGAGCGGATAGGAGTTGAAACTGTTCTTGACCCGCTCCAGGGCTTCGATCAGGTCGCCGTGGCCAAGCGCGAAGCCGACCCGCAGGCCGGCCAGCGAGTGCGACTTGGACAGCGTCTGCACCACCAGCAGGTTGGGATAGCGGTCTATCAGCGGGATCGCGGAAGCCTTGTTTTCGCCGAACGCGATGTAGGCCTCGTCGATGACCACCACCGATTCGCTGTTGGCGGCGAGCAGGCGTTCGATTTCGGCGAGCGCCAGCAGGCGGCCGGTGGGGGCATTCGGATTGGGGAAGATGATTCCGCCGTTGGCTTGCCGGTAATCGTCGACGCGTATCTCGAAGGATTCGGACAGCGGCACCGCGCGATACTCGATGTCGTAAAGGCCGCAGTACACCGGATAGAAACTGTAGGTGATGTCCGGAAACAGGAGCGGCTGCGGCTGCTTGAGCAGGGCCAGGAACACATGGGCGAGGACTTCGTCGGAACCGTTGCCGACGAACACTTGTTGCGGCTGGATGCCATGCAGGCCGGCAATCGCCCGCTTGAGGCGCTCGGCATTGGGGTCGGGATAGAGCCTGAGGCTAGCGCCGATTTCGCTGCGTATCGCCGCGATGGCCCGCGGCGATGGCCCGTAGGGATTCTCGTTGGTGTTGAGTTTGACGAGATTCGCCAGCTTCGGCTGCTCGCCCGGGACGTAGGGGGTCAGCCGGCCGACGACGCCGCTCCAGTATTTGTTGATTGTGCTCATGACGAATTCTGTAGATTGATGGAATTGTTGCCCAGCGCGGATGGTAGCAAGCGAAGCGCCTCTGTGGGGGAAAAACCACCGGGTTGCACATACCCATTGTCTTTTGCCGCGTCTTTGCGTAACGTTGCATTTTTTCGGACTATTCAAAACCATGCGGCAAGGGGAAATTACCCGTAATACCCTGGAGACCCAGGTTCGTGTGAAACTCGATCTCGACGGCTCAGGTCAGGCCCGGCTCGCTTCAGGGATCGGCTTCCTGGATCACATGCTCGACCAGATCGTTCGCCACGGCATGCTCGACCTGGAAGTCGAAGCCAAGGGCGATCTGCATATCGATGCCCATCACAGCGTCGAGGATATCGGCATCGCGCTGGGCCAGGCGATCGCCCGCGCCGTCGGCGACAAGAAAGGCTTGCGCCGCTACGGGCATGCCTACGTGCCGCTGGATGAGGCCTTGTCGCGCGTGGTGATCGATCTGTCGGGCAGGCCCGGACTGGTGTTCAATGTCGAGTTTACCCGGGCCATGATCGGCGAATTCGATGTGGACCTGGTGCGCGAGTTTTTCCAGGGCCTGGTCAATCACGCCGCCATCAGCGTGCATATCGACAATTTGCGCGGCGACAATGCGCACCATCAGGCGGAAACATTATTCAAGGCATTCGGCCGGGCTTTGCGCATGGCCGCCGAACCCGATTCGCGCGCCGCCGGAGCGGTGCCATCCACCAAGGGTAGCCTTTGAGCCTGTCATGAGCAGTACCGTAGCGGTGGTTGATTACGGCATGGGCAACCTGCGCTCGGTCGCCAAGGCGATCGAGCATGTTGCCCCCCTGGTGCGCGTGCTGGTCACCTCCAGCGCAGCGGAAATCGCCGGCGCCGATCGTGTGGTGGTGCCGGGGCAGGGCGCCATGCCGGACTGCATGCGCGAACTGGAAATCCGCGGGCTGCGCGAGGCGGTGGTGCGAGCCGCCGCAGACAAGCCGTTCCTGGGCATTTGCGTGGGCTTGCAAATGCTCTTCGGCCTGGCCGAAGAGGGCGGCGTGGTGGGCCTTAACGTGCTGCCCGGGCGGGTGCCGCATTTCCCCCGCGAAGCCATGGTGGGGCCGGACGGCAGCCGCCTGAAAGTGCCGCACATGGGCTGGAACGAAGTGCATCAAATGCCTGGCGAATCCGACAGCGGGCTTCATCCGCTCTGGGCCGGGATTGCCGACGGGTCGCGCTTCTATTTCGTGCACAGCTATTATGTCGAACCGGAACTGCCCGACGTGATTGCCGGTTCCACCCATTACGGCATCCCCTTTACCAGTGCCGTGGCCCGCGATAATATCTTCGCCGTGCAATTTCACCCGGAAAAAAGCGCACGCGACGGCCTGGCGCTGCTCGCCAACTTTATTCACTGGAACCCTTGATTCCGCCCTTACCTTCTTACTTCCGCCTTCCTCTCCTATGCTGCTGATACCTGCAATCGACCTCAAGGATGGACACTGCGTCCGTCTCAAACAGGGCATCATGGAAGATGCCACGGTGTTCTCGGAAGATCCGGCGGCCATGGCCCGGCACTGGATAGCCCAGGGTGCGCGCCGCCTGCACCTGGTCGACCTGAATGGCGCCTTTGCCGGCAAGCCGAAGAACGAGGCGGCGATCAAGGCGGTTCTCAAGGAGGTCGGCGCCGAAATTCCCGTGCAACTCGGCGGCGGCATCCGCGACCTCGACACCATAGAGCGCTGCCTCGACGACGGCATTACTTATGTCATCATCGGCACCGCCGCGGTGAAGAACCCCGGCTTCCTGCACGACGCCTGCAGCGCTTTTCCCGGCCACATCATCGTCGGACTGGATGCCAAGGATGGCAAGGTGGCGGTGGATGGCTGGTC
>CAYHXK010000347.1:0-3117 GCA_964360125.1 uncultured Sterolibacterium sp. | reverse complement strand
CGCCTAGGAAAAATATTCCGCGTCAATATCGCGGGCATGGTGCAACACCCGCACAATCAGCAAACCATCGTCATCGGGCAAATAGAAAATGATGTATGGCGTGCGTGTCGGAAAGCTGCGCAAGCCATCCGCCAATTCTGGACGCGCCCTGCCCATCTCTGGCTGGCCACCCAATAGCGCAACCGTTGCCTGAATCGAGTCCAGCGATTCATCCGCCGCAGCAGGATTTTCTTCCGCGATGTTCAACCACAGTTCCAGCAGATCGGTCTCCGCCGAATTGGTAAAGCGAATGCGCGGCATCAGGCAGCGGTCTTGCGAACTTTCAGTAACTGACGACCTTGTTGTTTGAGATTTTCAAAATCAACTTTTTTGACGCGCCCATTTTTTACATCGTTCAAGCCTTTTGCAATGTCTTGCCGCAAGCTGTCAAGCTTGGCCGTTTTAACCTGTTCATAGGCTTCGAATAGCCGCAACGCCTCGCGGATCACTTCGCTTGCGGAGCCGTACATACCGGACTCAACCCGCTGGCGAACGCGCGCTTCCAATTCGGGCGGCAACGATACGTTCATGGACATGGCAATTCTCCCAAGGGAATGTTGGCAAAAGTATGTCAGTTTATGCCATAAATTGCCAGCGCCTGCACCCCTCTGCCGCGCCGAGCGGAGGATGGGACGGGCGGGGATTTGCGGCTGCGCTGTTTGAGCGTAGCGAGTTTAGCAGCTGCCCGCCGGGTCTCGCCCCGGCAATGCAAGTTTCATTCGTTGTCGCCAAGCCATCGGCATCACTAAAAATACGCTAGACTTGACACATGCCCACCGTTTTGAAACAACTCGGGTTCCGATTTTTCTTCTTCAGCGGAGAAGGATCGGAACCACCCCACATACACATCGAGCATGGTGACAAAGTGGCTAAATATTGGCTGAACCCAGTCGAGCTAGCGGAGTCCGAAGGATTCCGCAGCCATGAGTTGACCCGCGTGCGTACCCTGGTCATCGAACACCGCGCGTTATTTCTGGAGAAATGGCATGAGCACTTTGGCAATCCGACTTGATCCGCATGCCGTCGATGTGATGATCGACGAAGCAGCCCTGCATTTCATCCTGGCGGACGGTCGGGAAATTTCGGCGCCGCTGGAGTGGTTCCCGCGATTGCGCGACGCCACGCCGGAGCAGCGCCAGCATTGGCGTTTGATCGGCAAGGGCATCGGTGTGCATTGGCCTGACATCGACGAGGATATCGCCGTCGATACCTTGATGCGCAATCACTGAGTTATCGATAGCCGCTATTGAAAAAGCCCGGCTTGCCGGGCTTTTTATTGGGTCGGCCCTCGCCTATGCGAGGGCTGAAGACGAAGCTCAGCCGGCGAAAAAGTCCTTCACCTTGTCCATCCACGATTTGGCGCGGGGGTTGTGCTTGCCGGCGTCCTCGTCGTTGATCGCCTCGAACTCGCGCAGCAATTCCTTCTGGCGTTCGGTGAGATGGACCGGCGTTTCCACCACCACATGGCACAGCAGGTCGCCGTGGCTGATGCTGCGCACGCCCTTGATGCCCTTGCCGCGCAGGCGGAACACCTTGCCGGTCTGGGTTTCGGCGGGTACCTTGAGTTTGGCGACGCCGTCCAGGGTGGGGATTTCGATTTCGCCGCCGAGTGCCGCGGATGCAAAGCTGACCGGCATTTCGCAATGCAGGTCGTCGTGGTCGCGCTGGAACACGGCGTGCGGCTTGAGGTGGATCTGCACATACAGGTCGCCCGGCGGGCCGCCGTTGACGCCGTGCTCGCCTTCGCCCGAGAGGCGGATGCGATCGCCCTCGTCGATCCCCGAGGGAATTTTCACCGAGAGGGTCTTGTGCTGCTTGACGCGGCCGGCGCCGTTGCAGGAAGTGCAGGGATCGGCGATGAAGCGGCCGGTGCCGTGGCACTTGGGGCAGGTTTGCTGGATCGAGAAAAAACCCTGCTGCATGCGCACCTGGCCGTGGCCGCCGCAAGTGGGGCAGGTCGCGGGCGCGGTGCCTTTTTTGGCGCCGCTGCCCTTGCAGGTTTCGCATTCTTCCATGGTGGGAATGCGGATGCGGGTTTCCGAACCGCGTGCCGCATCCTCCAGCGAGATCTCGAGGTTGTAGCGCAGGTCGGCGCCGCGATAGACATTGGAACGCCCGCCGCCCCGGCCGGCGCCGCCGCCGAAGATGTCGCCGAAAATATCCGAGAAGGCATCGCCGAATCCGCCCATCCCCGCGCCGCCCATGCCGGCCTGCTGGTCGACGCCGGCATGGCCGTACTGGTCGTAGGCGGCGCGCTTGCCGGCGTCGGAGAGGATCTCGTAGGCCGTCTTGGCTTCCTTGAACTGCTCCTCGGACTTGGGGTTATCCGGGTTGCGGTCCGGATGGTATTTCATGGCCAGCTTGCGATAGGCCTTCTTGATCTCGTCCTCGGAGGCATCGCGGTTGATGCCGAGAACTTCGTAATAGTCGCGTTTAGCCATAATTTATTAACCACTAAGACACGAAGAACACGAAGATAACCCGAATTGTCTTTCTTCGTGCCCTTCGTGTCTTCGTGGTTGAAGAATTACTTCTTGTCCTTGACCTCGGTGAACTCGGCGTCGACCACGTCTGCGTCGTCCTGCTTCTTCGCCTCGCCGCCGGGCGCCGCCCCGGCCTCGGCGCCGGCCGCCGCCTGCTGCTGGGCATATACCGCTTCGCCGAGTTTTTGCGAGGCGGTCATCAGGGCTTCGGTCTTGGCCTGGATGGTGGCCTTGTCGTTGCCTTCCTTGATGGCTGCCTCGGCTTCCTTGATGGCTTCTTCGATCTTGGCTTTCTCGTCGGCGCCGATCTTGTCGCCGTGCTCGGCCAGCGATTTTTTCACCGTATGCACCATGGCATCGCACTGGTTGCGGGCGTCCACCAGTTCATGCACCTGCTTGTCCTCTTCGGCGTGCGCCTCGGCGTCCTTCACCATGGCCTGGATTTCCGCCTCGGAGAGGCCCGAGTTGGCCTTGATGGTGATCTTGTTTTCCTTGCCGGTGGCCTTGTCCTTGGCGGAGACATGCAGGATGCCGTTGGCGTCGATGTCGAAAGTCACTTCGATCTGCGGCATGCCGCGCGGCGAGGGCGGAATGT
>CAYHXK010000346.1:0-3143 GCA_964360125.1 uncultured Sterolibacterium sp. | reverse complement strand
CACGACTACCTGGCCAGCGGCCATCGGCGCTTCGAAACGCATGCTGCCGGGAGCAGGCCTGAGACTTCAATGCCCTGAAAGGATTTTTTAAGAGGAGCAAAATCACGCCGGGATGCTGGTTTTTTTCCGAAAGCCTCGGTTAGAATCCTTCCGTCACCTCAAGGGATGGAACAGTGCTCCAAGTCGGTCAACCTGCACCAACATTTACTTTATCCGATGCGGATATGGAAAGTTTCGAGCTGTCGTCGCTGCGCGGTCGGCAGCACGCAGTACTATTCTTTTACCCCAGGGACGACACGCCGTTCTGCACCCGCGAAGCCATAGACTTCAGCGACCACGAAGAGGAATTCGCGCGCCATGGCTGCATCATCCTCGGCGTCAGTCGCGACGACTGCCTGCGGCATGCCGAGTTCCGCGACAAGCACGGCCTGTCAGTGCGCTTGCTGGCGGATGACGAGGGCGAGGTAAGCCGCAAATACGGGGTTTGCCAGATGCGGGAGAAGGATGGCGAGCGCAAGCTGTGCGTGATCAGTTCCACCTTCGTCATCGACAGCCTCGGCGTGATCCGTCATGCGCTATACGACGTCAATCCGCGCGGACATGTGACGGAAGTACTGCAACTTGTTAAACAACTGGAGAAGCCATGCAAATCGCGAAAAATTCCGTCGTAACCCTCGACTACAAGGTACATGACAGTGACGGCAACCTTATCGACGAAGGGAGCCGGCCACTCGTATACATCCACGGCGGATACGACGGCATTTTCCCGCGCATCGAGGAAGAACTGCATGGCAAGGAAGTCGGCGCGACGCTCAAGGTCAAGCTGGAGCCGGAAGAAGCCTTCGGCGAATACGATGCCGAACTGGTGAACATCGAGACCCGCAATCTGTTTCCGGACCAGATCGAAGTCGGCATGCAGTTCGAGCGTGGCGGGAATGAGGACGAGGAAGACATGCTGTTCACCATCACCGAGATAGCAGGGGACAAGGTGGTGGTCGACGGCAATCATCCGCTTGCCGGCATGTCGCTGGTGTTCGCCTGCACCGTGACCGAGGTGCGTCTGGCGACCGCCGAAGAGCTTGCCCACGGCCATGCGCATGGGCCGCATGGACATCATCACTGAGCCGGCTGGTAGGGCCTGGCTTCGAAGCGGAACACCTGCGGGGTAGATGCATCCGCGTTCGCCTTGATCCAGCCGATGATCGGCGAGCCGAAAGTTTCGACGCGAGTGAAGTTTTTCAGCGGCTCCCGCGTGCGCGGATCCAGCAGCGGTTGGTCAATGCGAAAGTTGTGCGTATCGCCATGCACCAGCACCACCTGCCCGGCGTAATTCATCGTCTCGGCGCGCAACTGCTCGATCAACTCCTGGTAGCCCGGCGGGGCGTGGCCGGCATTGGCAGCCCTGAGTTGTGGGTTGGCCTGGATCACGATCATGATGCCGGCAAGCCTGGCTTCCCTGGCCCGCGCGTAGGCTTGCGCCAGCCATGCCCGATTGGCGCGGGCGCGCTGAAGATATTCCGCCGAGGGTTTGCGTGGATTAACGATGGCATTATTGCTGCCCGGTACGTTCAGCCCGACGAACAGAACGCCACCTTGTTCCCAGCGGCTGTTCTCGGGATATCCGGAAAACTGCTTGCCGTGGCGCTGATTGCTCAGGCGCAGCTTGCGCTGGCCGAGCGATTGGTCGTCGCGAAAGAATAGTTCGCGGAGTTTTTGCAATCGCTCGACGGGATCGTAGCCGCCGTTGTTCTTGCGATGGCAGTCGGTCCATTCATTGTCGCCAGGGACATAAATCAGCGGATGGCTCGAGGCATTGAATACCGCGCGGATATCCAGGAAGGTCTCGTCGGTGCACCGGCTATGCCCATTCTTGATGTCCCCGTCATGGACGACAAAGCTCAAGTCTTCGCCATCCATTTCCTCGATCAGCTTGGGCAACCGGGCGCGCTCCGCGTCGCTGTAGGGCATATCGCCGAACAGGCCGAAGCTGAACGGCTCGGCCTGGGCCAGGGTGAAAGCGCCGAACAGCAACACGGCGCACAAGTGCCTGGATTGGATGCTCGAAATCATTCGGCTAGCCGTTTCAACTGGTAGAGTATTTCCAACGCCTCGCGCGGCGACAGCGCATCCGGATCGAGATCGCGCAGGGCGTCCAGCGCGGGGTGCGGCTCGGCTTCCGGGAGAACGGGCGCTGCGGCGAACAGATCGCTTTGCGGGTCGTCGTCGCCTTGCGTGGCTTCGCGGTTTTCCAGCGCGACCAGGCGCCGCTTGGCGTCGCGGATGACGCTGGCGGGAATGCCGGCCAGGGCAGCCACCTGGATGCCGTAACTCTGGCTGGCCGGACCTTCCTCGAGCGCGTGCAGGAAGACGATGCCGTGGCCATGCTCGACAGCGCCGAGATGCACGTTGGCGCATTCCGGATAGTCGTGCGCCAGCCGCGTCAGTTCGAAGTAATGCGTCGAAAACAGTGTGAAGGCGCGGTTTTTCTCGATCAGGTGGCGGGCGATGGCGAAGGCCAGCGCCAGACCGTCGAAGGTCGAGGTGCCGCGACCGATCTCGTCCATCAACACCAGCGAGCGCTCGGTGGCGCCATGCAGGATCGCCGCCGCTTCGGTCATCTCGACCATGAAGGTCGAGCGCCCCGAGGCGAGGTCGTCGGAGGCGCCGATGCGCGTGTAAATCGCGTCCAGCGGCCCGAGGCGCGCCGCGCGGGCCGGCACGAAGCTGCCGCAGTGGGCGAGCAGCACGATCAGCGCCGTCTGGCGCATGTAGGTGGACTTGCCGCCCATGTTCGGGCCGGTGACCAGCAGCAGGCGGCGTGTCGCCGACAAGCGCGTGGCGTTGGCGATGAAGCCATCCTTTAACTGCGCTTCCACCACCGGATGACGGCCGTCCACGATTTCGATGCCAGGGAAGTCCATGAATTGCGGCTGGCAATAATCCAGGCGTCGCGCCGCATCGGCGAAAGCGCACAGGCCGTCGGCCAGCGCCACGGCGCGGGCGATGCGCTGCAATTCGACGATGTAGGCGGCAAGCTCGGCCAGCAGCGCCTCATACAACTGTTTCTCCAGCGCCAGCGCGCGTTCGTTGGCGGACAAGGCCTTGTCCTCGAAGGTCTTGAGTTCGGGGGTGATGTAGCGCTC
>CAYHXK010000345.1:0-3149 GCA_964360125.1 uncultured Sterolibacterium sp. | reverse complement strand
GGCCAAACTTCTCGACGGCGGCCTCCACCAGCCGCGGCAGTTGCGCCGCGTCGCACAGGTCGGCTGACGCACAGGCGGCGGAATCTGGACGAGCCGCGTTGAAATCGGCAGCCAAGGCCTCCGCCTCGCCGGCGGAAACGCGGTAGTGCAGCAGCAGCTTCGCCCCGACGGCATGCAAGCTGCGCGCGATTTCCGCGCCGACACGCTTGGCAGCGCCGGTGACGATGATGACGGGTTCGGCGGATGCGGTGCTCATTGCTCAAAGTTACCAGTTGTCATGACGCTCTCGGCGCTCCAGCCGATAGTTTGTGACCTCAAGGCGAATGCCATCGGGGTCAGTGAAGAAGCTTGCCCAATAGTCAGGGGCATTCTCAGGGTAGAGCTTTGCCTCAGATGCCTCAATACCCGCGCTGCGCAACCGAGTGGCTACAGCGACGACGTCGGCCACCGAATCTACGCGGAAGCAGAAGTGGTGCAAGCCAGGCGCATAGGAGTTATGTGTAGCTCGAGTACGTGAGGGGCGAAGAACATAGCCAAAGTGGCGGTTGAAGTATTGAATATGGGGATCGCCACCCAGCGTGAACTTGTTCTTGCGAAAGCCAAGATATCCCAACAACACTCGGTCGTAAAAACTTTCCGAGCGCCCAAGATCGGAGACTGCGATGTAGATATGATCGATTCCAGTAACTTCAGTCATGATGGAGTGCTGTAAGTGAAGGGCCAACCCGACAAGTATACCGCCTAGTCGCGGATCAGTCTCTCCAGCACGCGCGCCGCGGCCACCAGTCCAAAAGAATTAACTTGGACAAGTTGGTGTATGCGCTCCGCAGGCGAACCGCCGCAAATCTCGTTTGACAATATGTAATCGATCGATTACATTTCTCCCGTGTTCTCGATCAAACCTTTGCCCGAATTCACCGAATGGCTGGACGGCCTGTCCGATGTGGCGGTGCGCGGGGTGGTGGTCGCGCGTATCAAGCGTCTGGAGCGCGGCCTGATGGGCGATGTGGAATCGGTCGGCGAAGGCGTGTCGGAACTGCGTATTCACGTTGGCGCCGGATGGCGCGTGTATTTCGTGAAGCGCGGCGTTGAGTTGATCGTGTTGCTCGTCGGCGGCTCCAAGCGCACCCAGAAGGCCGACATCAAGCGCGCCAAGGCGCTTGCGGCGCTGTTGGAATAATTGAAGGAGATGACCATGACCAAGCGTATCAAGGTTGCCGATTTGCCCGAGTTCGACGCAACGCAATATCTCGACAGCGAAGCGGCGATTGCGGCCTATTTGACGGATATTCTGGAGGCGAACGATCCGGCCTTGCTGGCGGCAGCCTTGGGCGACATCGCCCGTGCGCGCGGCATGAGCGAAATCGCCAAGGCATCCGGACTCACCCGCGAAGCTTTGTACAAAGCGCTCAGGCCCAATGCGAAACCCCGCTACGACACCATCGCTAAAGTTTGCGGGGCGCTTGGCGTGCGACTGGTGGCGCAGGCGATTCATGTTTGAGTCTCCGTTGTCAACCGGATCTTTCTTCTGCACCAGAGCATCAAATCAAAGAGAAATTGGACCAGGTTCGACAACTAGCTTCCGCTTGACTGCCAAATCAGCGCCAACCCTCTGAATTGCAGCGGACCCGCGTCGTTGGCTGCTAAACGAGTGATGAGCGCGTTGAACCTCGGCGGCTAGCTATGGATCAGCCGCTCCAGCACGCGCGCCGCGGCTACCAGTCCAAAAGTGGCGGTCACCGCAACCGATGAGCCATAACCCGCGCAATTCAAGCCTTGTGGGCCGCCTGCGACTCCGGACGCTTCGTCAATGTCGCAGGCCGGTCCATCGCTTTCCGGCCGCATGATCGGCTCCTCCGAGTACACGCAATCGATGCCGAATTTTTTCTTCGGATCGCGCGTAAAGCCGTATTCCTTGCGCAGCCGCGCACGCAGCTTGGAGGCCAGCGCGTCCTGCTGGGTATGCGCCAGGTCGGCGACTTGGATGCGGGTCGGGTCGCGCCGGCCGCCGGCGCCGCCGGTGGTCACGATGGCGATGCCGAGGGCGCGGCAATGGGCGATCAGCGCCGCCTTGGCGCGCACGTTGTCGATGGCGTCGAGCACGCAATCGAATATCCCACATTGCCCGGATTGCGGCAGCAGCAGCGCCACATTCTCCGCCGTGACGAACTCCTCGATGCCGTTCACGATACAGGCCGGATTGATGGCGCGGATGCGTTGCGCCATCGCCAGCACCTTGGCCTTGCCGAATTCGCCGTCCTGCGCATGGATCTGCCGGTTGGTATTCGACTCGGCGACATGGTCGAGATCGACCAGGGTGATGCGGCCCACCGCGGAGCGCGCCAGCGCCTCGGCCGCCCACGAACCAACCCCGCCGATGCCGATGACGCAAACATGCGCCGCGGCAAGCCGCGCCAGCCCCGCCGAGCCGTAGAGCCGCGCGATGCCGCCGAAGCGCCGCGCGAAATCGATTTCCCCCATCACCGCCATCATGTTGTTCCTGCCTGAACTCCCGCGTATTCGACCAAATTCCGCCCAGCATCATGGCACAATGCTCGGCCGATGAACAAGGAAAATCCCCGCGGAATGCGTCCCTCCCTGCCTGAGCCTACCCCCGATGCACGCGCCGCCAGTGCCGCGCTGTGCGCCTTGATCGCCGAAGAAATCGCGGCGGCCGGCGGCTGGATTCCGTTTGCCCGCTACATGGAGTTGGCGCTGTATGCGCCCGGCCTGGGTTATTACAGCGGCGGCGCCCGCAAGTTCGGCGCCGCCGGCGATTTCATCACCGCGCCGGAACTCACGCCCCTGTTTGCCCAAACCGTCGCCGCGCAAGCGCTGCAGATCATGGCGGGCTCGGCGTTGCAGATTCTTGAAGTCGGCGCCGGCAGCGGCGTCATGGCGGCGGAACTGTTGCGCGAACTGGGGAGACGCGGTGACTTGCCGGAGCGCTACCTGATCCTGGAACTCTCCGGCGAATTGCGCGCGCGCCAGCAGGCAACGCTGGAGCAACGCGTGCCGCATCTTCTGGAACGAGTAACCTGGATCGATACTCTGCCACACCGCTTCTCCGGCCTGGCGCTGGGCAACGAGGTGCTCGACGCCATGCCGGTGGGTTTGGTCGAGTGGCGCGACACCCAAGGAGCCGCCAC